>CAZHCG010000004.1:0-15646 GCA_964530995.1 uncultured Myxococcales bacterium | reverse complement strand
TGTCGCTGTCGCTGTCGGCATCGGTATCCGAATCCGAGTCGGAATCGGCGTCCGAGTCGGAATCGACGTCCGAATCGGAATCGGCGTCCGAATCGGTGTCGGCGTCCGAATCGGTGTCGGCGTCGGCGTCCCCGCTTCCCGAGTCGTCTCCTTCGTCGTCGCAGTTCCACGCCGAGCCGGCGACGAGCAGCGCCGCCAGCCACAAGACGCGCGGAGCCGTGCGCATCGCTCGCACCTCTGACATGGCTTCTCCTTTCGCGGATCAGCCATGATACCATACTATGAGAGCTGGTCGATGGTACGTTCTGCAAAGCGGCGATCGCTGACGTTGTGCACGCGGATTCCGTGGTCGGCGAGGTTGAGCCTGACCAGGCCGCGCAGCACGCGTCCCGGGCCGATTTCGACGAAGTCGTCGACGCCCAGCTCGGCCATCCGCCGCATCGCCAGGTCCCAGCGAATCGGAGAGGTCAGCTGGGCGGCCAGCTTTTCGCGAGCGGCGTCCGCATCTTCGGTCGGCTCGCCGTCCCGATTGCAGACGATCGGCACCTCGGAGCGCGGCGCCAGAGGCGTCTCCGCCAGCGCGGCCGCGAACCCCTCGCGGGCCGGCTCCATCTGCGCGGAGTGCCAGGCGCCGGAGACCCTGAGCGGCGTGATCTTCGCCTCGCTTCCGGCGCGCAGCGCGGCCGCGACCTCGTCGACGAGAGCCGGATCTCCAGAGACCGTGGTCTGGGTCGGCGCGTTGACCGCGGCCAGCGAGACGACGCCCCGCTCGGCGACCGTCGCCACCGCCCTCTCGACCAGCTCGATCGGCGGGCCGGTGATCGCGATCATCGCCCCTCGGCTTCGCGCGGCGGCCTCCTGCATCAGCTCCCCGCGCCGGGCCGCCAGCCGCAGCGCGTCCTCGGGGGTGGTGAGGCCGCAGGCGGCCAGCGCCGGGATCTCCCCCAGCGAGTGGCCGGCCGCCACGTCGGGGCGAACGCCGGCCCGCTCCAGCAGTCTCCACAGCGCCAGGCCGACGGCGCTGAGCAATGGCTGCAGCAGGCGGGTCTCGGCCAGCCGCCCCGGGGGGCCGCGCCGGCAGAGGCGGGCGGCGTCTTCGCCGGTCAGCTCGGAGGCCAGCGCGATCAGCTCGTCGGCGCCCGGATCGCGACCGATCAGATCGCGGCCCATCCCCACTTCCTGGGCGCCCTGTCCCGGAAAGAGAAAGGCTATCATCAGGCCACCGTGGAGGTCAGGCCGCCGTCGACCACGATCGCCTGTCCGACCAGGTAGCTGGCCGCGTCGGAGGCGAGAAACGCCACCACGGAGGCCACCTCCTCGCTGCGCGCGAAGCGACCCAGCAGAATCCGCTCCAGGCTCTCGCGCTTGACCCGGCGCGGCATCTTGGCGGTCATCTCGGTCTCGACGAAGCCGGGCAGGACCGAGTTGACGCGGATCCCCTTGGGCGCCAGCTCGGCGGCGAGCGCCCGGGTCATCGCCACCAGCCCTCCCTTGGAGGCGCAGTAGTTGAGCTGGCCGGCCACGCCGAACAGCGCGGCGACCGACGCCACGGTCACGATCGCACCGCTGCGACGCGTCATCATCGGCCGGCAGGCTGCCTTGGCGAAGCGGAACGTTCCGGTCAGGTTGGTGTCCACCACCGCGGAGAAGTCGTCCTCGCTCATCAGCATCAGGTACTGGTCGCGGGTGATCCCGGCGTTGCAGACCAGCACGTCCAGCCGCCCGCGCTCGGCGACGAGGCGCTCCACGCTCTGCTCGACCGCGGCGGAGTCCCTCGAGTCGCAGCGCAACCCGCACGCCCCGGTCTCGCGCTCCACCTCGGCGGCAGCCTCCTCGCCGCGCGTCCAGGTGAAGGAGACCTGGGCTCCGCGCGCGGCCAGCTCGGCGGTCACCGCGCGCCCGATGCCCCGGCTGCCGCCCGTCACCAGCGCGATCTTGTCGTCGAATTCGCTCATCGGCTTCCCTCGCCCCGTCCTTTTCCAGGCGGCTGCTCGCTCTTCCAGATCAGCAGGTGTCCTCCGCCCACCGCGACGAACCTGTTTCCGGCGTCCGCAGCGGCCACCAGCCATTCCGCGTCGGCACCTCCGGCGTCGAGCTCGCGCAGCAGCTTTCCATCGCGATCTAGCTCGAGCACGAAGCCGCCCGACGCGCAAGCCAGAGTCCCCCGTTCGGGCAGCCAGTGCAACCTCCCCCGGCAGCGCTCTCCGACCGGGCCGCCCAGGGTCTCGAGCCGGCGCCCGCCGCGCGACAAGTCGATCGCCAGCAGCCCCAGCCGTTCGTGGGCGGCGAACAGCCGGCCGCCCTCCCCGTCGAGCGCCAGGTCGGCCACCTCGTAGGGAGCGGTCTCGATCTCGGTCAGAACGCGCCGGCGGTGGGTCTCCCAGACACGGATCACCGCGTGTCGCTCGCCGTACTCGAGGGTTGCCAGCCTGCTTCCGTCGCCGCTGGCCGCGACCCGGTCCACCGGACCGCGCCCGCGCCGCGGCGGCAGGCGCCACTCGATCGTGCCGTCCGACAGGTGCCAGAGCGTCAGCTCGCCCCGCTCGCCGCCCACGGCCAGCAGCCGCCCGGGAGGCACGGCCCGCGCCGCTCGCCCGGACGACGGAATCTCCAGGTGGCGTCCCCCGCCGCGCGCCTCGAAGCGGTGGGCCCGGCCGGTCGCGGTCAACCCGACCACCCAGCGTCCGTCCGCCGAGAAGGAGACCTCGACCGCGCCCCCCGAGCCCGGAGGGAACAGCGACTGCCAGCGCAGAGCCGGTACTTCGGCGACGTCGTAGATCTCCATCCTGGGGCGCAGGCCTCCGGTCGCGATCGCCACGAGCCCCCCGTCCGGAGAGAGAGCCACCGCTCGCGCCTCGCGGCTGACCCCGGCCAGCTCGCAGGCCGGGCGCCCGGAGCGCTGGTCTTCGCGGCAGATCGCGGCTGTGCGATTCTCCCGCCAGGACAGCAGCTGCCGCCCGTCGGCGGCGGTCAGCACCTCGACCGCCACCGGGCGCGCCTCGAAGCGCGGCCCGGAATCGAAGCGCTGTCCCAGCGGCTCGAGAATCCAGCGCACGGCAAAGCCGGAGTCCAGCGCCGCGTCGTCGATTCCAGGGGGGGACGGCTCCAGACGCAGCGGGCCTCCGGCGACCCGCAGCTCGAGCCCGGCCACGTCCGGCCAGCTCACGCGCGAGGGGTGGGCCTCGGCGAAGGGCTCGGTGGATCCGAGGCTGGCGTCGAGGCAGAACAGCGCCGCGTCGCCTTCCACAACGTGGGAGAAGCGGCGCGCCGGGAACTCGCCGGGCGCCAGCAGCGCCTCGAGCACCGCTTCGCCGGGCTGGCCGTCCTCGGCGGCGAGAGGCAGCACCTCTCCCTCGGCGGCGATCTCCACGGCGAAGGCGGCAACGGCAACGGCAACGGCAACGACGGCGACGGCGACTGACGGCTTTCTCATCACATCTCGGGTCGAGGTCACGGTCCGGCGAAAGCGGGCCGTTACGCCGACGCCCGTATGCTGTCCGCTGGAGCCTCGCCTGTCAAAGCTTCAAATCGTCGGTGTCTCGCCCGGGGTGGAGCCGGCCTCCGGGTCCTCGTGCCAGGCCAGCGGGTCGCTGTCCGGCGCCTCGGCGGTCACGCGTTGCCGCGAGACGCCCTCGCTCTGCGAGCCATCTCCTCCCGGGTAGGCGCTGACCAGCAGGCCGTCGGCGTCGTAGAGCTCCACCGACTCGGCCTCGCTGTTCTTCAGCCCGTTGGAGCCGATCGACGACTCGAGTCGGATGATCTGCGCGGCCGGATCGGGCTGCGGATCGTCCGGGCACTGGACGTCGTAGTTCGGCCCCACCACCAGCGCGACCCCGCCCGGCGGCAGCGCGACGCTTTCGGGAATCGCGTCGCCGTTCGCGTCTCCGTTGTCGTCGATCATCCAGCCGCCGATGTCCAGCTCCTGGTCTCCCAGGTTGACCAGCTCGACGAACTCCTGGCCGGGCTCCGGGCCCTGCGGGTCGGCCAGCACCTCGGTCACCGCGACCGGCGCGCCGCCCGAGGTCGTCGCGGCGACGGTCGTGCCCGCCGGGTTGTCGTTGATGTCGACCGCGGTGATCGATATCTCGATCTCCTCGCCGGGTGTCGCCGCCAGCACCACGACGTGGTGCTGCTCGCTCCAGTCTTCGGAGATCACGACCGAGGCGGCTCCGCCGGCGTCGACCTCCAGCGCGGCCGGCTCGTCGGTTTCGAGCCTGAGAGCGATCGCCAGCTTGCCCTCGCTCACGCAGGCGTCGCCGTCGAGCCGTTCTCCGGACGAGCAGCTCGGCGCCGATATCAGCGGCGGCTGATCGTCGTCGGCGTCCGTGTCCGGCGGCCCGTCCGCGTCGGAATCGGAATCGGAATCGGAGTCGCCGTCCGCATCCGCGTCGCCGCCTTGGGCCGCAGGGTCGGCCCCGGAGTCGGGAGGGTTCAGGTCGTCGAGCAGGTCGAGGTCCATGCAGGCGACCGCGAGCGTCGCCAGCGCCACCCAGATGATTCTTGTTGCGCGTTCCATGCAAATGATATCGGACGCTCGGCGCCGGGAGTTGCAAAAAAGTTCATCTGGATGGCGAATCGATCCGCGCGGGTCGGACTCCCAGCGGCTCGGGATCGCCGTTCGGCCTCTGCGATCCGAGGTACGGCATTCCGTCCTCGCGGTCGCGGCGCACCGCGATCACCTCGCGCGTGTCCAGATCGGCGGTCTCCTCGGCGACCACGGTCACCAGGTTGAAGCCCGGCTCCAGCGGGACCTCGGTGGAGAACCGCATAGCGGCGGGGGTCCCGTCCGCGGGATTGTGCTGGAAATAGACCTTGTCGTCTTTGACGAAGACGTAGATGTCCCGCACCCTGGATTCGTCTTGTGCGCTGCCCGAGATCTCCACGGACTCGCCGCGGACCACGCGCGGCACCGGATCCACGTCGAGCGAGGGCGAGGAGTTGATCGTCTGCTCGACCGGCTCGTCCGCCGGCTCCTGCGAGGACGGCTCGACCGCGGAGACGGAGACCCAGCCGGGACGTCCCTCGCCGATGTCGATCCGGTAGTGGCCGTCGGTGCGGGCCGTGGCTTCGGCCGCCAGCCCGCTCTTCAGCTCGCCGATCGCCGGCGCCGACTCCGCCGGGTACTCCCGCACGACGACCGCTCGCTCGCGGGCGGCGACGACCGCGGAGGCGGGGCGCGTCTCCAGCGGCGCCGCGATCGGCAGCTCCAGCTTCTCCGCGGTGTAGACCTTGAGCTCCACGTCCATCACCGCCAGCTCGAAGCGCGCCGACTCCTCGGAGAATCCGGGCTTGATCTCGAACTCGAAAGAGGCCAGCCGGCGCTCGCCGGGGGGCAGCTTCTCCAGCTCCTCGCGGCCCCGGATCAGGAAGACCTTCTTTTCCGAGAGGCTGCGCAGCGTGGCGTAGGTGTCCAGCGAAGCGCCCTGGCCGGCGTTCTCGATGTCGATCAGCAGCTCGACCCGCTCGCCGACCTGGAGGCGCCCGTCGCCGTTGCCGCCCTCCACGTCGACCATCTGTACGCCGTAGGCGAAGCGCGGCTCGGGCAGCGCCTCGACCTCGAAGCGCAGCGCCGCCGGGTCCGGCCCGCGACCGCTCTGCTCTTCGAAGGAGACCAGCACGTCGTCCACGCGCTCCAGCTCGTCTTTTGGGATCTTGAAATCCAAGCTTCGCTCGACCGTCTCGCCCGGCTCGATCCGGCCGAAGGCCAGCTCCCGGTCCTCCAGCGCGCGCAGGTCGGACCTGGTCGTGGCGTGCAGCCGGTAGAGCGTGCCGGGACCGTCGTTGCGCACGCGGACCGCCAGCGCGCCCTCCTGGCCGGCGACGAGGCCCGCGCCTTCGGAGAGGCTCAGCTCGACCTCGAGCTCCGCCGGAGAGTCGTCCCGCCCGACCCGCCAGTCGACCCCCAGCTTGCGCAGCGCGGCGGCGATCCTGTCCTCTTCCCTGGCCGCCCGCCGCTCCAGCACGGTCTTCAGCCGCGAGACGTCGACCTCGCGCTCGCCGCCGTCCACCAGATCGACCGCCAGATCGCGCGCCAGCCGCACCTCCCAGTCCGGTTCGAACTCCCGTTCCTCCTGGCGCAGGGACGGCCCCGCGTCGCGGGAATCTCCGCGCCGCTCCGATTCCTCGGGCGGAGTCCACAGGTAGCGCAGGGTCTCGTCCGGGACGCCGCCCTTGCCCGCCGCCGCCCCGCGCCGATCCTCGAAGTGACCCTCGAGATCGCTTTCCCGGTAGCCGAGATCGGTTTTCAAATCGAGCACCTTGTCGTCCGCCCGCACCGGGTAGAGGCCGACGTCCGGCACCACGCCGATCGACTGGATCGAGACGTCTCCGGGAGTCAGGTACTGCGCCGCGGTCAGCTTCAGCGCCGATCCGTCCCGGTAGTCGTAGAGCACCTGCACCGAGCCCTTGCCGAAGGTGCGCTGGCCGACCAGCAGGCCGCGCCGGTGGCTCTGGAGCGCGCCGGCCACGATCTCCGAGGCGCTGGCGCTGCCCGAGTTGACGAGCACGACCAGCGGGTAGGAGGGCTCGTCGTCCCCGTCGCCGGCGCGAGCTGCGTCCCGCTGTGCCGGGCCCTGGCCCGCGGTGGTGACGATCACCCCTTTTTCGAGGAAGAGGTCGGCGACCTCGATCGCCGCGGCCAGCAGCCCGCCCGGGTTGTTGCGCAGGTCGAGCACCAGCCCGCGGATGCCGCTCCGCTCCATCTCGTCGAGCTGCCCGCGCAGATTGTCGGCGGTGTTGCCCTGGAAGTCCTTGACCCGCACGTAACCGATTCCGCGTTCGAGTCGATGCGACTCCACGCTCTCGACCTCGATGATGTCGCGCACGATTTCGAACTCGCGCGGCTCGTCCCACTCCTTGCGCAGGATGTGCACGCCGACGGTGGTCCCCGGCTCGCCGCGCAGGAGGTTGACCGCGTCGTTGAGCGACATGCTGACGGTCGAGAACTCGCCGATCTTGACGATCCTGTCTCCGGCCTGCAGCCCGGCGATGTCGGCGGGCGTTCCGTCGATCGGAGAGATAATCGTCAGCGCTCCGTCGCGAATCGAGATCACGATCCCCAGCCCGCCGAACTCGCCCTGCGTCTTGTCCTTCATGTCGCGGTAGACATCGGGGGTGAGCAGCGCGGTGTGCGGGTCCAGGATCTGGAGCATTCCGTTGATCGCGCCGTACTCCACGTCCTGAAAATCGATGTCGCGCTCGGAGATGCCGCTGCGCACGAAGTCGAGCACCTCGCGCGCCCGCTGCAGCAGGATCCAGGGTGTCTTGACGTCGGCCAGATCGAAGCTGCGCTTCTCGGAGCCGAGACGGACCACCAGCCGATCGCCCTCGACCCGCAGCAGCACCTCGGCCACCTTCTTTTCCACGGCGCGCATCCCCTCGATCAGCATCCGGCGGGAATCGATCCGGGCCGGATCGATGTAGTTCTTCTGTACCAGGTTGATCGTGCGGTAGAGCGCGCGGTAGGTGGTCGAATTCGGGATCTCGCCGGCGGCGTCACGCTCGACCGACGAGCCTTGGGCGTCCGCCTCGAGGTCGAGGCCGCCGTGCCGCTCGCTGAAGAAGGTCAGCCACGCCGCCCCGGCGAGCACGGCGATCGCCAAAACGAGGCCCCAGGCTGTATTAGTCATCCGGCGCATCGAGGCTGGCAGTATACGGATCGAATCGACCGGAGTCGACTACTCGTCTTCGCCCCGAATCGGGAGGCGCTCCACTTCCAGATCGATCACCTCGCCGTCCCGCTCCACGGTCACCCGGGCGCGCGTTCCCACCGGTCCGCGCAGCGCGGCCCTTACCTCGTCGTATGTCGCCGCGGTGACGTCCTCGCCGTCCACGGACAGGATCCGATCGCCGGCCCGCAGGCCGACCTCCTCGCTGGCGGAGCCGGGACGGACCTCGTGGACGACCGTGCTGTTGTCGGAAGGGCGGTAGCGGAAGACCGCGTCGACACTGCCGGTCCACCTGTCGGCCGAGGCGGAGCAGCCGAGCAGCATGAAGGCCAGCATCGCGGCCAGCGCTCGTGATTCCAGCTTTGCCGCAGCTCGCATCTCTTTCCTTTCGTTTCGTTTTCCAGCTCTGCCGTGCCGACCGGCCATGTTTACATCAGGTCGGCGACGGTGCATACAAGAACGTTGAACAACGTTGTATGGTAAAGGAGAGAACCAGCCGGGTCTTGCGGACGGATTAGCCCGCGGGTCTGGGGAGCGATTCGAATGAATTATCATATGGTGAGCATGCTGGTCGCCTTGCTGGCTGCGGGTTTCGCGGCCTGCTCAGACGACGACGGCGACTTCGTCATGGACGACGGGGGACCCGACGCCGACGCCGATACCGACGCCGATGCGGATACCGACGCGGATACCGACGCCGACGCCGACACCGATACCGGCGAGGACGAGACCCCCCCCGATCTCCCGCAGGACTGCGGCGAGCTGGCGGTCAACCAGCCGGCCAGCGGCGAGGAGGACGGGCGCTGGCCCGCGCTGGCCCACGGTGACGGGACCACGCTGATGACGTGGGCCTACGACGAGCAGCAGGAGACGCCGGACTGGGACATCCAGGTGGCCGTCTTCGATCCGTCCCAGCAGCCGCCGGTGGGCGTCCCGCTGGAGCCGGCCAGCGACACCGTGCTGGCCGAGATGCCGATCATCGCCGCGTGCCAGGGCGACTGGGGACTGGTCTGGCTGGACGCGCGCTGGGACTCCGGCTGCCAGGCCGACGCGCCCGACGACTGCCGCCGCGAGCTGGCCTTCCTCGCCGTCGACGCTACCGGGCAGCCGGCCGGCAGCTCCGATCCGGTCCAGCTCACCCTCGACGAGGATATCAACGGGCGCCCCACGATCGCCGCCACCGAAAGCGGATACCTGCTGGCCTGGACCGACTCGTACGGCTCTTCGGCCACGGTCCGCGCGCTGGCGCTGGATACGGACGGCAACCCGGGGCAGGTGCGGGATATCAGCGAGCAATACGAGGCCGCGCCGGACCGGCGGCCCTGGGTCGCCTCGCGCGGTCAGGACGGAATGGTCGCCTGGCTGACCGTCTCCCAGCGGGAGATCGCGGTCAGGAAGCTCGGACTCGACGGCGCTCCGCAGGCGGAGAAGACTCTCGTCGTGGACGATGATCTGCTCTGCCAGCGTCCGCGGCTGGCGGTCGGCGCGGGCGGCTACCTGCTGATCTGGGCCGAGAGGCCCCACGAGGACTTCGAGATCTTCGCCATGCCGCTCGACGCCGACGGAGCTTCGACCGGCGATGCGCAGCGGGTGACGTACACGACCAACGACGTGAGCCACGCGGTTCCGGCCTGGAACGGCTCGGAGTGGGCCGTGGCCTGGCTCAGCACCAAGGCCAACGGCGCCCAGGAGTGCGCCCAGAGCTCCTGCCGCGATCAGGTCTTCGCCACCGTGCTCGACGCCGAGGGCGCGCCCCGCTCCGCTCCGCTGACGCTCTCCGACAACCCCAACACCTGCTCGGAGCTCGAGCTGGCGTGGGACGGGTCGGCCTGGACGGCGATCTGGGAGCTGCGGCGCGACATGCGCCAGCAGGCGTTTTTCGGCAGGTTCGAATGCAACTGAAAGATCGAGAGCGATATGGTACACGTTGACACTCGCGCGATGGGAAGTGTAGTTTGACGCGTTTTTTCGCGACGATGTAATCGCCGGCCCGAGGATCCGGGAAGATGTACAAGCTCGTCATCTACGACGATGAAGGCAAGACCACTGTCGTCCCCTTGATCAGGGACGAGGTCTCGATTGGTCGCAAGGAGGGCAACACGATCCGGCTCACGGATCGGAACGTCTCCCGTCGTCACGCACAGCTCGACCGCAAGGACGAGGACACCTTCGAGCTGACGGATCTGGGCAGCCGCAACGGGACCAAGGTCAACGGCGAGCCGGTGGGCAAGGAGCCACGCCTGGTCAAGCCGGGGGACCAGGTCGCGATCGGCGACTACAACCTCTCGGTGCGGACCGACGTCTCGGCCGGAATCCCGATGGGACGGCAGATGGACCCGGGCGAGAACGCCGGGGTGGGCAAGGTCACCCCCCACGCGCGGCTGGTGATGCTCGGCGATCCGGAGCCGGGGCGCGAGTTCGATCTGACGGTCAACCTCTACGTGGTGGGACGCTCCGAAGAGGCGAACATGAAGATCGACGATGCGTCGATCTCCCGCGCCCACGCACGTCTGGACGGCGACGAGGGACAGTGGACGATTTCGGACCTGGACAGCATCAACGGCATCTTCGTCAACGGGATGAGGAAGGACGACTACCTGCTCAAGTCCGGAGACGTGATCGAGATGGGCACGGTCAAGCTGCGCTTCGTGGCTCCCGGCGAGCCGTACGAGTACCTGACGGGAGACGAGCCGCCAGCGCAGAAGAAGTCGGGGACGGGTCGCAGCAAGCTGCTGATCGGGCTGGGCGCGCTGGCCGGCGCGGCCGTGATCGCGATCGCGCTGGCGGTCTGGCTGGGAGGTGGTGCCGACGCGGGCGGGGCCGACGGAGGCGTGGAGAAGATTCCGGGCGAGCTGTCCTTCGACGAGCTGGTCGAGCGCGGCAAGGACAAGATGCAGTCCGAGGAGTGGGCGGGCGCCGCCCGCTTTTTCGCGCAGGCGCTGCGTCTCAGGTCCGACGCGCAGGCGATCAAGGACCTGAAGCGGACCGCGGTCGCGGAGATGGAGTCGCAGTCGGCGCTGGTGGCGGCCCTGGCCGCGGGCGAGAACAAGAACTGGCGGGAAGCGCTGGAGAATCTGGAGCGGATTCCGCGCTCGAGCCACTACTTCGACGCCGAGCAGCTCAGCGCGATGTCGAAGAAGCTGTGCGAGGAGCTGCTCGTCAGGGCGCGCTTCGTTGCCAGCTCGGGAGATCCGGACGAGGCGAGAAAGGTGCTCGACGAGATCGCCGGGCTTCCCGAGCCGCCCGACGACTGCATCGGGGAGGCCACGGCGCTGCGCGAGAAGCTGGATCGGCGAGGGGGTCAGCTGCTCGGCGGCGGGGGCGCGGCACCCAAGGGTCGCCGGGGGAATCTGGCCGACAATCCTTTCGAGGGAAATCCTTACGACGACGAGAACAAACCGGCCAATCCCTACGCCGCGAACGAAACCGGATCGGGAGGAGGCGGATCGCAGGCCGCCGGCGGACAGATGCTGGACGAAGAGAAGCCGCCCGGCGCGAGCGGCGGCGGCTCGGCGATCACCTGGAATCCCCTCGACGAGGCGCGCAAGGCGCTCGAGCGCGGGGATACGGCCGCCGCGATCGACATCCTCGAAAAAGGGGGCAACGGCCGCGCCGTGCTGGCCCTGCTGGCCAAGCTCCACCTGCGGCGGGGAAACCGGGCCGGCTTCGAGCGCGCCGCCCGCAAGTTCGTGCGGCTCTACCCGGACGATCCGAGATCCGAGGGATTCAAGCAGAAGCTGGGGATGTAGCGCGGTCGCCGCCGTCCTTCAGCGGGAGCCGGATCGAGAAGCGCGTCTCCTCTCCGGGCGTGCTGCTCACGACCACGCTTCCTCCGTGAGCGCGGGCGATGTGACGCACCAGGCTCAGCCCGATCCCCGATCCCCGCTGCCCGCGCGTCTCCAGGTCGCCGGCCTGGTAGCGGTAGAAGCGCTCGAAGATCCGCTTGAGGTGGTGGCTCGGAATCCCGGCGCCCCTGTCGTAGACGTCCAGGTGGACCACGCCGTCGCGCCGCGCGATCTCGACTCCGATCACGTCCGTGCCCACGGCGTACTTGACCGCGTTGTCCAGCAGGTTGATCACGGCCAGCGTGATCGCGTGCTCGTCGATCCGGACCGGAGGCAGGCCGTCCTCGGTTGAGACCTGCAGGCGGGCTCCCATCTCGTCGACGCGATGGCGGTAGAGACCGACCGCGCGCTCAACCACACCGTTGACGTCTCGCGGCTCGAAATCGTAGGAGATCTTACCGCGCTCGATTTTGGAGAAGTCGAGAACCTTGTCTATCAGCGCGGTCAGCCGGTCGGTCTCGCGCAGGATGATGCGGTGGTAGCGGTCGGCCTGTCCCTCGTCCCGCACCCGCTTCATCTGCAGCAGCTCTCCGAACATGCGGATCAGCGACAGCGGGGTCTTGAACTCGTGCGAGACGTTGGCGATGAAGTCGCTCTTGAGGCGGTTGAGCCTCCGCTCGCGAACGACCGACATGTAGGCCACGATCAAACCCAGCACGATCACGGCCAGCGAGAGCGGAATCAGGGCGGCCTGCAGCATGCGTCCCGCCTTGGCCTGCTCGCTGTAGAGCGCGGCCGAGCGCGGCGCCAGCTGCAGGCGCCACTTGTAGAAGGTGGAGGGAAAGCGGCGCGCCACGATGAAGTCCCCGGCTCCGTAGAGGCGGCTGCCGAACACGACCCGGTTGCGCTGGTCGACCACGTTGATCAGCCGATCCGATCCCACGTCGCCGAGCAGGCGCTCGAAGAGCCGCTCGGTCACCTCGTCCGTGTCGTAGAGCAGCACCGCGGTGTAGTCGTGTCCCTCGTGGTGCGTGGTCAGCGAGGTGATCAGGCGGTAGGTTCCGTCGATCTCGCGGTGGAGATGCTTGTGCTGGTTGAGCGACTCGTACTCGTCCAGCAGCGGAATCACTTTTTTGCGGAACAGCCCCCGCAGCTCGTCCGCGCGAGCCGGATCGTCGTCTCGGTGGAAGAACGCGGCAATGTCGCCGTGCTCGTCCACGACCGCCGCGGCCTCGATCAGCCTGGAGACGCGCGAGGCGCTTTGCCAGCGCTCGTCGGCCAGCATGATCTGGCCGGGATCCACGGCGTGGAAGAAGGCGCGATCGGTGGACGAGACCGTCTGCTCGACCCGCTCCACCTTTTCCCTGGCCAGCAGGATCGTGCTTTCCACGATCGATTGCTCGCCCCACTCGCCGAAGCTGAGCGCCGTGCGGAACACGATCCTGCCGAGGAACACGATCGCGACCACCACGAGCGGAAACAGCACGAAAATGGCGTTGCGACCGAGAAAACGCAGCAAGTGTCAGAACTCCCGCTCGGCGCGAAGCCGCCGGGACATCAGACCGGTGACGGCGTCCGCCGGAGCGAGCCGCCCGTCGAGGATCGCGACCACCGCCTCGGCGATCGGCATCTCGACCTCGCGGCGGCGGGCCAGCTCCCGGGCGGAGCGCGAGGTCTCGACTCCCTCGGCGACCATCTTCATCGCGGAGAGGATCTCCTCCAGCTTCTCGCCGCGACCGAGGCGCATCCCCACCTGCAGGTTGCGGCTCAAATGTCCGGTGCAGGTCAGCACCAGGTCTCCCACGCCGGCCAGCCCGGCCAGCGTCAGCGGGCTGGCTCCGCAGGCGACCGCGAGGCGCGATATCTCGGCCAGGCCGCGGGTGATCAGCGCGGCGCGGGTGTTGTGCCCCAGCCCCATCCCCTCGGCCATCCCCACGGCCAGCGCGATCACGTTCTTCAGCGCGCCGCCGAGCTCGACGCCGACCACGTCGTCGGTGGTGTAGACGCGGAAGGAGCCGGTGGACAGCAGCCGCTGGACGCGCTCCACCAGCTCCTGGTTGCGCGAGGCCGCGACCACTGCCGTCGGGCTGCCCGAGGCCACCTCCACGGCGAAGCTCGGACCGGAGACGAACGCCAGCCGGCGGTCGCCGTCGCCGGGAATCACGTCGGCCAGCACCTCGGAGACCAGCTTGGCGCTGCCCTTCTCCACGCCCTTGGAGGCGCTGACGACCGCGGTCCGGTCCGAAAGCGATCGAGCCGCGCGCTCCCAGACGCCGCGCGAGAACTGCGAGGGCACCGCGGAGATGGCGACAGACGCGCCGTCCAGGGCGCTGTCGAACGAGGTCGTCGCGCTCAACGTCCGGGGCAGATCGAAACCGTCGAGGAAGGTGCCGTTGGTGTGATTGCGCTCGATCTCCTCGGCGATCTCGGGCTCGCGCACCCAGATTCGCACCTCGCGACCGGTTTCGGCCAGCAGCTTGGCCAGCGCCGTTCCCATGCTGCCTCCGCCGATCACGGCGATGCGCTCGTCTACATTTTTCTGGTGGTCCATCGAGGGGGATGATAGGCGATCGCCGAAAGGCTTTTCAAGCCGAGCGCGATTGGCGCCGTTTTTTCCGGGAGGTCCCACCGTGAGCTCGCCGGGCGTTTCCCGCCGCATCGATCCGCGCCGCGCGGCGTTCGTCGCGGTGGGGTTCGCCCTCTCCGCCGCCGGGCTGTGGTACGTTTTCCACGACGTGGACGCCGCGGCGCTGCTGCGCTCGGCAGAGCGCGTGCGGCTCCTGCCGCTGCTGGGATCGCTCGCCTCATACTGGGCCGGCCTGGTGCTGCTCCGCTCCGTGCTGGTCCGCCACTTACTTCGTTCGGTGGGCGATGTCACGCTCGGGCAGGCCTATCGCTACATCTGCATCGGTTTTCTGGCCAACAACGTGCTGCCGTTTCGCGCCGGCGACGTGGCCCGCTCGGTGGCGATCCACAGGGGCAGCGGGATCCGCTTCCCCTCGGTGGTCGGCAGCCTGGCGGTGGAGCGGATGCTCGACATGATGATGGTCGCGGCGGTCGGGCTGGCCGCGATCCAGGTCGCGCCGCTGCCCGCGGGAGTGCGGATCGCCGCCTTGATCTCGGGCGGAGCGCTGGCGGTCGCGCTGGCGGTGCTCACGATTCTGGCCCGCCGCAGCCGCGGCGAGAAGGACGAGCCCGGGGGGCGCTGGCGGGCGGGGGTCTGGAACCTGTGGGTGCGATTCTCGGCCGGTTTCGGCGCGCTGGGAACCGCGCGCGGGGTGTTGTTCGCCCTGGCGCTGGCGGTGCTGATCTGGATACTGGCGCTGGCCACGATGCTGTTCCGCCTCGCGGCGTTCGACCTCGAGCCGAGCCTGCCGGTGGTGCTGGCGCTGCTGGCCAGCCTCGGCTTCGGGGTGGCGGTTCCCTCGGCGCCCGGCTACGTGGGGACCTACCACGCCGCGGCCGCGTTCGCCCTGCAGCTGTTCGGCGTGGAGAGCGGTCTCGCCGCGGCCTACGGCCTCTTCAGCTGGATTGTCGATATCGGCGCCAGCAGCCTGGCCGGCGGGATCTGCCTGCCGATCGAGGGGCTCAGGCTGGCGGAGCTGCGCCGCGGCACGCGCGCCGCTCCGTCCGGCGAGCGGGAAGGCTGACTACTCGGCGCCCGGGTCGAACTCGCAGGTGTAGGCGCGTCCCACGTAGTCGAGCGATCCGCTGACCGTCTCGCCGGTGGTGGTGCTCACCTCGCTGAAGGTGATGCTGCCGGATCCGTCGAGGAAGATGCCCAGCAGCCATTCCTCGATCAGTTCCCCCGACTCGTAGAGGCCGTCCTGCACCTGGCCGGTGGCGTCCACCTCGCCGACCGCGTAGTCGGCGCTGTCGATGAACAAAACGGCGTCGCGCTGGTAATCGCCGACGAAGGACGAGAACTGCATCACCCACTGTTCCGTGCTCGAGTTGTAGGCCGCGCTGCAGCTGGAAAGCGCGTTCGGATCCTGGTCTCCGACCTGCAGCGCCACGATGTTGCTCGCCTGGAACTCGTCCACCTTGCAGGTGAAGCTGCCCGAGAGCGTGGTCTCCTTGAGGCAGATCGCGTCGCCGCCGAGCACGGTGCAGTGGGGATATCCGCTGCTGTCGCAGATGCTCTGGTCGAGCAGGCAGTCCAGGTAGCAGTAGCTGGTGATCTCGCCGGTGAAG
>CAZHCG010000003.1:0-71015 GCA_964530995.1 uncultured Myxococcales bacterium | reverse complement strand
AGCCTCACCATCTCCAGGGAGAAGCGGGCTCCCAGCGCCGACGACCCGGGGAGGACCGAGGCGCGCTCTCCGCGACGCTCCATCTCCTCGGCCGAGAGGGTGCGCTCCCGCTCCGAGCCTGTCGAGGAGGCGACCGCGGCCGCCATCTCGCCCTCGTCGAGCAGGTTGCGCTCGTAGATGTCCATCATCGACTGGAACTGACGCAGGCCTTCCTTGTCCAGCGAGGCGAAGGCGTGGATATCGCCCTTGTAGAACTTGGATATCGCGGCCTTGATCGCGGCCGGCCGAGCCACGTACAAACGAGCCTTGGTAGCGCCAGCGACGCGGACAAGCTCCTCCTCCAGGGCGACGTCCCCGGGATTGACCGATACGGCCGACAGCGTGCCGCTGTCGTCGTCGTAGAGGATCGGGAAGACCATCCGCTCGGACGCGAACTTCGCCGGCACCTTCTCCAGCACCTTGCCGCCGATCTCGGCGCGCTTGAGCTTGGCCGTGGTGACGAAGCGCGTCTTGTACCTGCGAGCCAGATGCTTGAGAAGCGTCTCCTCCTCGATCACGCCGATGTCGACGAGAGCGTCCTCGATGTATCCGCCGTACTGTTGGTGCTGCCTCAGCGCTCCCCGGTACTTGTCCTTGGAGATGACGCCCTGTTCGAGCAACCATTCGGCGGTCTCTGTCGGTGAGCCGGACATTTTCTCCACACCCGCGAAGCTAGTCTTGAGATACGAAGCTCACAGACGATGATACTATCTTATCCGCGAGAAACCCAACAATCGGAAGGTCTGTCTTCCACGGTCGGGGGGAGTCAGTCCTCGCTCAAGAAACGAATCGCTGCTTCCAGCGAAGCCTGCTCCGAATCGAGCAGCAGATCGACGAGCCCGCTCGACTGCTGCTTGAGGCTCTCGTAGTACCGCTGGCGCTCCGTGGCGTGAATCACCGCCGGAAGATAACCGTGGCGCAGCAAGAACAGGTTGACGATCGCGCGTCCGATCTTTCCCGATGTCTCGGTGAACGGAAAGATCCTCATGAAGCGCGAATGGAGCCCGGCCGCGTAGGACATCGGGTGGAGGCCGGATGGATCGTAGGGCTCGTTCATCCAGGAAACCAGCTTCCGCATGTTGGCCGCGATCTTCTGGGGGTCGTTGATCTCGTGGTAGTAGGAGCGGTGCAGGGGAACTCCCTTGCGGTAGCGCGGCGTGCTCTTCTCCTCTTCGTCCGTGGTGTAGAGTCGATGCAGATCGCGAAACAGGTCCAGCGAGTACTCCAGCCGCTCCTTGGCCGCCAGCTGCCGCACCATGTCCAGCGCCTTGCGGTGGGAGCGAATGAACTCGTAGAGCGGAAGGGTCGCCGCATCCGTGATCGCGTGGGAATCGAAGGCTCCGCTCAGCTCCTCGGGTCCGATCACCTGGCCCTCGAGAGCGCAGTCGTGGTATATGGACGACAGGTCGAGCTGGTACCAGAATTTGGCCAGCTCCCCGGAGGAGCTCCGCTCCATGAGGTGTCGGACTTCGTCTGCGCGCTCGTCCAGCTCCTGGAGTCTCGAGCTGCTATCCGCGATTTCCAAATTCAGACCGGGCATTTCCAACTCGATACCTGTGCTTGTTTTCTTAATCTTTCTAATATATTGAAAGATATCTAGAATGTAAACCCCAATGTTGAGGTATCATCCCCGAGTACGAGGCCCGGGGAGATCGAGATAAAAGACAAAGATTTTTCCACCGCGTGGCAAAATCCCGCTCTGGGCGCGGATCAAAAAGCCCGAACCGTCGATTCGGGCTTTGCGGCGCGATATCTCGCCTTGGGGCTCTGCGCGGCGCTGGCCTGCGGTTGCTCCTTGTTGGTTCCCGAAGAGAAAACCGGTGGCACGGACAGCGACAATGATACTGGATCCGAGCAACATCTTGGAGTACGGCGGAGTTTGCAACGGGGATGAGGGCGGCCCGGAGCAAGCCTGGGAGTTGAGCTTCACGGAGGGCGGGTCGTACACCCTGGTGCTCACCTCGGTCGAGACCCAGGGCGAGTGGGCGGATCTGGATCTGTTTGTCCTCGAGGTCGGCGACCGGGGGCGAGTGCGATCCGGAGAACTGCGTGGCCCAGGCCTGGACCGGCGCCAATCCGGACGTGATCTCCGAGTCTTTGCCACCGCCGCTCTCTTTTCCGCCGGCGGACAATACATCCCCTGGGCGTACGTCTGGTTCGGCGCCGAGGGAGCGCGCAGCTACTGCCTCGAGCAGTGGAAGGCGGTCAGTTCACGTAGCCGAGGCGCTTCAACGCTTCGACCATCTCGGGCGAAGGTGCGCTGGGCCGTTGACCGGCGCTGCGGACTCTCGTAACGAACCTCTCGAACTCGTCGCGCAGCGGATGGTTCTCGGCCAGCGGCCGCGGGTTCCGCTCGCGCGGATCGTCGTCCAGGTCGAAGAGGCTGTAGGTGCCGTTCTTCCAGAACAGCTTCTGATCGCCGCTCCACAGCGCAGCGGTGGTCGCCCGCAGGCGATCGCCGAACAGCTCGCTGAGCAGGCCGTCCGGGTAGCCCGCGGCCCGCACCGGACGAGGCGGGTCCGCCCGCCGCCCGGTGAGAGTCAGGTCGTGGGCGGCCAGCGCCGATATCGGCTCGTCGAGATCGATCGCGGGCCGGGCAACGCCGCCGCGCCGTTCCCAGAGCAGCAGCGGCACGCGCGTGTCCTCCTCGTAGGTGAAGGTTCCGTGGGAGAGCAGCTCGTGCTCGCCGAGGAACTCGCCGTGGTCGCTGGTAACCACTAGCCGAAAGTCGTCTTCGAGCGCGCCGCGCGAGCGCAGCTCGTCGATCACCATTTTCAGCGTGCGGTCGGAGCGGAACACGGCGTAGTCGTAGGAGTCGGAGATCAGCTCCAGGAACAGCTCCTTCTCCCGGGGCGAGAGCTGGTCGCGGAAGAAGCGGGGATAGGGGTTTTGCGGATCGCGCGGCCGGTTGTCCAGGGCGAGGCGGGGGGGGACCCAGGAAAGGCCCGGCGGAATCTCGGCCCAGGGATGGTGCGCGTCGCAGACGTTGACGAACAAAAACAGCGGGCGGTCGGAATCCGGGCTCCGCTCCGAGGCGTCGAGCGCGTCTCGCAGGGCTGCGACCAGTTTTTCCCCGTAGAGATCGCCGAAGCTCTCGCAATCGCGCACGACCTGGAAGCCCCGCGCCAGCCCGGTGGAGGCCCGCTTGGAGACGACCGGGTTTCCCGAGACCATCACGCTGCGGTAGCCGCGGCGGCGCATCCGCTCGGCCAGCGTGGTCAGCTCTTCGCCCAGCGGCCGGACCCGGTCGCCCCAAAGCGAGATCGTTCGGGCCTTCTCCGGGTGGGTGGTGCAGTCGGCGCCGTGAGCCGGGACGTCGACCCCGGTGAAGAAGCTGGCGTGGCTGGGCAGGGTCCAGGTCCCCGGCGCGTAGGCGCGACAGGTCAGGGCAGCGCCCGGCCGCTCGCTCAGATCGCGCAGCGTCGGCGAGGTCGGTCGCCCGTATCCGCAGACTCCGAGTCGATCGGCGCGCACCATGTCGAGCACGAGCAACAGCACGTCCGGCCGCCGCTCGCCGCCCGCGTCTTCCGCGTCCGGCTCCGAAGGAGGGCGCACCACGAGCTGGAAGGTCAACCCGGCAGCCACGAAAAGCACCAGCGCCGCCAGCGCCAGGATCCGCCAGATTCGTCCGCCGCCTCTCAAGAGCCCACCCCCGTGTGCTGGTCGATCGCGTCCGTTCCGCCGCGGGTCAGCAAGAACGCCAACGGCAGCGCCGCGACGTAGATCCCGGCGCCGACGAGAATCGCGATCGATATCCCCGCGTGGATCGATATCAGCACGGCGGTCACCGAGCCGAGAACCGAGGCGGCGCTGTTGATCCCCCACAGCCAGGGAATGCGTTGCGGCGCTCGATCGGCCGTCGCGGACAACCCCGCGGGATAGGGCATGCCCAGCAGCAGCCCGGTGGGGGCGACCAGCGCGATCGCGATCGCGATCCTGGCCGAGAGCGGCGCGGCGACCGCGGCGTCGAGCAGGGCGTCGCCCGCCCCGCTGACCCACAGCGCGACCACCAGCGCCACCAGCGCGGCCAGCGCGATCGGGAGGTTGCGTCGCCGCTGCTCGGGCCTGGTGCGGCCGAACAGCCGGCTGCCCGCGGCTCCGGACAGCAGCAGGGTCAGCAGCACAACGGCCAAGGTGTAGGTCGGCGGTCCCAGAAATACCGTCAGCTTCTGAATCAGCCCTATCTCGATGCACATGAAGCCCGCGCCCAGGCAACCCACGTAGGCCAGATCCACCGCGGCCGGGCCTCGGCCGGAGCGCAGATCGCGGCGCGCCAGCACGAAAGGCGTCAGCAGAAAAAGGACCACCATCGCCGACGCCACCAGCGCGACCTTGGCCAGCACGAACAGACCGCCTCCGAACAGGTGCTCGGGCCTTTCGGAGGAGATCAGCTCTCCCACGTCGCGCAAGCGATTCTGGTAGAAGAAAAAGGGCCTGTCGTCGGTCGTCGGGCTGACGTCCAGGGGCCAACCGTCGATCAGGCGATCCAGCTCCCGGCGGTTCTCGCAGCGCAGCAGCCGGCGTATAGGGTTGTTCCTGGGCGGCTCCCGACCGGGGAGATGGTAGATCGGGAAACGCAGCCGGGTCGCCTCCCGTCGGACGTTCCGGAGCTCGCGTTCATCGAAGGGACCGTTTTTGACGATCAGGTTGTGCAGCTTGCTGCCCGGTCGCTCGATCCAGGGAGTGCCCACGGAGACAACCTGGCGGGAGGAATCCTGGCCGCGATCCTTCAGCGCTTGCCAGGCGATCGCCGCCAGCCCGGCTCCGCCGGCCATCCCGGGCATCGCCACCGATGAGACGGACAAAAGTCCGCCGGGAGCCAGGTGATCGAGGTAGTCGGAGAACGCCTCCACCGTGTGCAGGCTGTTCTCGGTCAGCGCGTACGCCCCGGCCGCGGTCGCGGCCGAGGTGTCGACCATGCTCAAGTGGATGATCTCGTATTTCTCCTCGGAGCGCCGCACCACGCCCCTGCCGTCGTCGGCGATCACCTCGACGTCGGGGCGATCGTACAAACCGCCCGTGTAGTCCCGGTAACGGCCGCGCATGACGTCCTCCACTATCAGCGGATTGATCTCGGCCGCGGTGACGCGCCGTGCGCCGGCGACCAGCGCGGCCAGCACGTCGCGGCCGCCGCCGGAGCCGATCACGCGCACTTTTTGCGGCTTCCGGTCGGGACGCACGTGGTGCACGAACGCAGACAGGTCCCACATCACGTGGCGCGCCTCCGCGAGGTCACCGCCGAAGTGGACCAGCGGCGTCATCGCGTTCATGTCGATCACCAGCGTCTTGCGCTGCGGAGCTTTGCCGTCGTAGGCGCGGCTCATTCCCCAGCCGCGGAAGCGAAAGGAGGGGAAGACGCTCACCATCGAAAACGAGTTCCACTCGTTGAACTCCGGCTCGACGCGATCCAGGTCCAGGCCCTTTGCGCTGTGCACACGGAACGCGCCATGCAGCGGCGCGGTCGCGGCGGAGACGATCAGCGCGACTCCCAGCAAGGTGAAGGCGCCGTGTTCCAGCGGGCGGGTGCGAATCCGCGGCCCGGCGAACAGCAGCGCTGCGACGGCCGCCAGCGAGCCGACCGCGACCAGCGCGGCGGGCGCCCCGAGCAGGCCGATCGCCGGGATGACCAGCAGGCAGCCGAGACC
The DNA here is from genome assembly GCA_964530995.1 of uncultured Myxococcales bacterium. Classification (GTDB taxonomy): domain Bacteria; phylum Myxococcota_A; class Polyangia; order JAAYKL01; family JAAYKL01; genus CAZHCG01. The sequence continues at coordinate 65,331 of CAZHCG010000003.1, read as the reverse complement.
CGCGCCGAGCAGGTCCCAGGAATAGAGGGCGTGGATGTGCCGCGAGTAGCGGGTCATCGCCAGGCTGATCGCCAGACCCCCGGCGAAGAACGGCGCGGCCGCGGCGACGAAGCTGACCGCCAGATCGACGGTCGGGCCGGCCCCCGACGGGGCGCCGGCGCCTTGGCTCAGATCGGGCGTGAACTCCAGCAGCACCAGCACAGAAAGCGGCTCGATCACGGCCAGGGCGACCGCACAGCGGGCCAGCAGGCTGCGCGTCTTGTCGACGGGCAGGCGCTTTTGAACCAGGTGGACGAGCAGCGCGGCGAAACCGGTGCCGAACAACGCCACCGAGATCGCCAGAAAGGCGAAGTGATACCAGATAGTGACCGAGAACAGGCGCGTCAACGCCAGCTCGGTGATCAGCAGGCAGAGGCTGACGAGCGCGACGCCGAGCCCCACCGAGCGTGGTGCCGGTTGGCGGATCATCGCTCTTCGGCCGCGCCTTTGGCCAGATCGCGGAACGGGGAGTACCCGGTCTGCACGGCGAACGGGTCGATCCCCAAAGAGCGGAACTTCTCGTACTGGGAGTCGTCCAATGCCTCGTAGAATTCGTCGAGCGACTCGGCGCGCATGTCCATGATTCTGGTGAAGTAGCTCTCGTTGGTGCCCGGCGGAGACTTGCCGAACAGCTCGGACATGACCGCCTTGCGCTTGGCCTCGGGGCCGGCCTTGGTGCGCATCACTTCAGCCAGATCGCTCCCCAGCGTGCCGCCGTCGCGCCGCTCGGCGCGCATCAGCTCCAGCAGGTCGTCCTTGGCGCCGTCGATCAAATCCCGGATCCGCTGCTGCTGGGCCGGAGTCAGCTCGAGGTATTGCGCGAGCTGCTCAACGGGCGGCCGCTTTCCCTTGTTCTTACCCATCCTGGCGCGCTGCACGGTCTCGATCAGCTTGCGGTCGACCAGATCCTCGATGCCCAGGTCCTCCAGGTCGCCGGCCTCGATCGCGTCCAGCCGCTTGCTGTTGGCGCGCATCTTGAGCAGCACCGCGTCGATCCGATCGATCAGCTCGGCGCGGCTCTGCTGCATCGCGTCCAGCCGTTCGGACAGCTCAAAGACCCGCTCGGCGGCGGAGCGGGCCGCGCCGTCGGGATGGGAGAGGTCGGCGATCCGCGCCTCGAGGTGCTCCAGCCGCGATCCGGCCTTCTCCAGCCGGGAGCCGAGCGAGGCGACCCAGCCGGCCAGGGCGATCGAGACCGCCAGCAGCACGACGAGAGCGACAACGAGCCACTTGGAGCTTTTCATGACTGACATCCTAGCGGCGAGAGGAGCGGTTGCAAAGCTCACTCGATGTAGCCCAGGCCCTCCAGCTTCTTCTTCAGCTCGCCTCCGACCTCGGATCCGATCGGGGTGTCGCCGTGCTTCCAGCCGGCCGAGTGGGTCTTCACCCGGCGCGGCGGATGCTTCTCGAGGAAGCCGGTCTCCAGCACGCCTTCAAGCACGCGGCCGGGCATGTCGCGGCCGACGGGCACTCCCAGCAGCGCCAGCGCGGTGGGCGTCACGTCGAAGATCGTGGGCTTTTTCTCCGGCTTCGCCCCGGCGCGGACGTCCGCGCCGGCCAGCAGGAAGATCCCGTCGGGAGCGTGCTCGTGGCTTCCGCTGCAGACGCGGTCGAAGTGATCCTCGCTTTGGGGGTCGTAGCCCTCGTTGGCCTCGTGGCCGTGGTCGGAGACCACCAGCACCGCGTTCTTCGCCAGCGGATAGCGCTCCAGCAGCCGGCCGAGCACCTCGTCCATGTAGATGTAGTAGTTGTCGATGACCTTTCCGTAGCGCGTCACGTCTTCGGGATCGACACCGGAGAACTTCTCGGGCTCGCGGAACTTCCAGAAGTGGTGCTCGGCCGCGTCGAGCCCGTTGAGGTAGAGCATCCCGAGCTGGGGATCGAATTCGGCGCTCGCCTCGAGGAAGGCGGAGAGAAAGGCGCGGTCGATGAACAGCGCGTACTGGAAGATGGAGAAGATGTTCTCCTTGTCCACCCGCCGATCGTCGGCCAGCTCGGCCAGCGTTTTTTTCGGCAGATCCATGAAACGTCCCAGCAGCTCGGCGTCCGCCTCCGCGCGCATCGTCAGCGAGTCGGAAAGCCGGCCGGCCAGCCCGGGAGGCCAGGTTCCGCGCCGGTCGGCGCTCTCGTCCGACCCCGCGTCGAGGTCCAGCGCCGCGCGGTAGTTCTCCCGCCGCAGCGCCGAGGCCTGGTCCGAGACGACGAAGCCTCGCACGCGCTCGGCCGGGTAGGTGCCCCACCAGCCGGCGACGCCCACCTCGATCCCGTGGCGGGAGGCCAGGTTCCACAGCGCCGGCACGCGGCGCAGGTTGCTGGAGACCAGGATCTCACGCCCGCTTTCGGGGTCCTCGGCCGTGAAGCCGGTGATGCCGTGCTTGCGCGGCGCCAGGCCGGTGGCCAGCGTCGTCCAGATCAGCGGCGAGAGACAGGGCTCGAACGTCTCGAGCGGCGCCCGGGCGCCCGCCTCGATCAGCTTTGCGAAATTGGGCATCTTTCCCGCGGCCAGCAGGGGGTCGATCGCGCGCCAGTCGGCGCCGTCGAGCCCGAAGACCAGCAGCCCGCGCTCCTCGACCGGGACCGCCTCCCGAGCTTCATCGCCGGGACCGCGCTCGGGCAGATCCTTCGCGCCGCGCGCCTTCTCGGCGGCGGCGGCCCGCCCCTGCCCGGTCGAGTCGGGCTTCTTCTCCCCGTCGCCACCGCAGCCGCACACCAGCGCCGCGAGCAGGATCGTACCGATTGCAATCCAGAGTGTCTTGCTCATCGCGATCTTTTTAGCACCGTCGGCGAGCCGCCTCAAACGGGCCGCCGGCGCGTCCGCTCGATCACGGAATCACCGTCCGCTCCTCCACGCGGGCCGAGAGGTGCTCTGCGGCCAGGGCCGCGGCGCGATCCAGCGCCGATTCAAGGCGCGTCGGGTCGCCGTCCAGCGGCTGGAAGAAGACCGCCAGCGCGCCTTCGGCCACGCCCTCGATCGCGGTCCGCGCCGAGTCGGCGGTCGGCGAGCCGAACGGACCCCCGGCGTCCGCCAGGCAGAGGCGGCCGGCGACGTTGATCCTGCCTCTGCGGATTCCCTCGTACCCGTCCCCGGGCGAGCCCAGGCGCGCGGAGACGAGCGGACCCTCGATTTTCGACTCGTCGTAGAGGCCCAGCGAGAGCTGCGACTCGACGCTGACCAGGTTGAACAGATCGACCAGCGGGCCGACCCGGTAGAGGCATTTGCCCTTGACCAGCCGCCTGAGCAGCGCCTCGGAGGAGGGGCGCGTCTTGGTAGGATCGAGGCCCACCGCGCGGTAGAGGCGCCGCATCTCGGCGGTCTCCTCTATCCGGCCCATCGTGCGGCCCGCGTGCCGCTGTGTCAGCTCGCGGCTCGAGCGCTCCACCTCGGCCCAGAGCCGATCCCCACCGTCGTCCGGCTCGCGGACTTCTCCCAGGCGCAGCACCCCGACTCGCAGCACGTCCGCCAGCTCGGCGTCGATCTTCACCCGCATCCTTCTTCTCCGCGTTCGAAATGCACGAAAACCTCCACGTTGCCCTTGGGGCCCGGCAGGCACGAGTCGGCGCGCCCGCGGACCTTCATCCCCAGCGACTCCGCGCGGCGGATCACCTTGCGCACCGCCTCCTCGCGTACGCCGGGATCGCGCACGACTCCGCCCTTGCCCACCGCCTCGCGACCCGCCTCGAACTGGGGCTTGACCATCGCCAGCACGGCGCCGTCCGGCTTCAGGCAGCTCGCGACAGCCGCCAGAATCAGCCCGATCGAGATGAACGAAACGTCGATCACGGCCAGATCCGCCTGGCCCGGCAGCATCCCGGGCTCCAGCCGGCGGGCGTTGAGACGCTCCAGGCAGCTGACGCGCTCGTCGTTGCGCAGCGACCAGGCCAGCTGGTTCCTGCCCACGTCCACGGCGAACACCCGCGCTGCGCCGCGTTGCAGGCAGCAGTCGGTGAAGCCCCCGGTCGAGGCGCCGACGTCCAGGATCGTCAGGCCCGCGACCTCGATCCCCAGCTCGTCCAGCGCGGCGTCCAGCTTGAGCCCGCCGCGCGAGACGAACGGGTTGTCATCGCCGCGCAGGCGCAGCTCCGCCCCGCTCGAGACCGCGGCACCGGGCTTGGTGACAGGCGCGTCGTCGACCAGCACGACGCCGGCCAGCAGCAGCGAGCGCGCCCGCTCGCGCGAGGGGGCGAGACCGCGCTCGACCAGCAGTCGATCGACGCGGACGCGGCCCATCGCTCAGCTTCCCCCGCCGGCGGCCAGCTCTTCGACCTCGATGTGTCCCGCGTACATCCGTCCCGCCAGGTAGGGCGTGTCGGCGGGATCGGAGCGGTGCGGGACGCGCAGGTAGCTGTCGACCACCTCGCCGTCGACCACGCGCCGTCCCGGACCGTCGGGCCAGACCACCGCGCGCCGGGGAGCGTGGCCGGTGCGCACCACGGAGACGAAGCGCGGGCCGTCGCGCTCCAGCACTATTCCGCAGCCGCTCAGCCAGTCGTCGACCTCTCCGTTTCCGTTTGCGTCGCGCTGATTGTGGAACAGGACGACGTCGCCCGGCTCCGGGGCGCCGTCGGTCTCGTACGCTCCCCGGCTGCGAGCGATCTCGACCAGCCGCCGCAGGCCGTCCGCCGCGCTCCAGCCCAGGCGGGGGGTCAGCTCGGAGAGGATTCGATCCAGGTCCGAGGCTCCGAAGCCCGGCGAGGAGCCTCCGCTGGAGAGCAGATCCCGGCCGGCGGCGATCATGGCCGGGCGGATCTCGAGCGAGCCCGAGCCGGCCTTGTCGTCGCGTTCGGCATCGTCGCGCTCTGTGTCGTCGCGCTCGGAGCGAGGCTCGTCCAGCCGGCGGACAGGCATGCGCGGCTCCCAGTCCGCGCGGGCCAGCGGCTGGTGATGCGCGGGGGGAGGAGGACCGGACGACCCGCAGCCCCAAGCCCAGGCGCAGACGACCAGGAAGCGAGAAAAGCGGCGCAATCCGACCATCGCGACCAGTCTATCCCCTGCCGCCCCCCCGGCCAAGCCCGCGGAGAAACAGCCCGCGGAGAAACGTCTTCCGCGTCCTCTCCGGAGGTGTCCGAGTCGGTATCGGCGTCGGTGAGAAAAACGCGATCGCTACTCGACGACTATGTCCTCGCAGCTCAGCTCGAGCACGTCGAAGACGTCATCGAGCGCGCTCGACATGTCGTTGTCGCCGCACATCTCGTAGTGCAGGCCGCGCTCGCCGAACAGCGCGGTGAAACCGATGATCTCCGGCGTCTCCTCGGTGCCGCCGTACTCGCCGAAGCAGCCCATCGCGCCGGTCACGTCATTGACCACCTCGGTTCCCACCTCGGGCCCGGCGATCGTGACCACCGCCACGTACTTCTCGTCGCCGCCCTTCAGTCCGAGCAGACCGTCGTGGACCGCCTGGGGGGTCATCGCCGACTGGTCCTCCTCGTCGGTGATGAAGACCGCGACCAGCAGCGCCCCGTCGCGCACGAAGCCCTCGTTGTCCGGGTGCTGCAGCGCCTCGAGACCCGCCTCCAGCGTGGGCTCGCCCGCCATCACGTCCTGCTGGCAGGGCACGTTGCCCACACAGCCGAACTCGTCGACCATCGTCCCCGATGGTCCCTCGATCCACCTCTCGCCCGAGGCGAACTGGCAGTCGATCCCCGGGACTTCCTCGCAGCAGTACGGGTCGTGGGGCTCGAGCGGATCCCAGCCGTCGGTCAGGAACCGCGAGGTCTGCACCGTCTCCTCCACGCCTCCCTCGCAGGAGATCCCGGTTCCGCCGTTTTCGAAGGTCTTCTCTCCCCAGAGGTTGGTCGTGATCGCCACCTGCACGCTGCCCAGCTCCGGGTAGGTCTCGAGCGACTCGGCAAACGCCGGGAACGCCGTGTCGATCAGCGGTCCCACCGCGTCCATCATCGAGCCCGAGGTGTCGAACACGAACAGCAGATCCACGTCGCAGCTATCCGCGTCGCCGTCCGCGTCGCTGTCCGAGTCGGAATCCGAGTCGGAGTCCGCGTCGGTGTCGCCGTCGGTGTCGCCGTCGGTGTCCGCGTCTCCCGAGGGGCCTCCGGCGTCCCGCTCGGCTGCCTCGCATCCGACCAGAGCCCCGCAGGCCAGCACCACCAGCGTCCAGAGTATCGTCGTCGTCCCGTGCATCTCGTCTCCTCCCGTTTCTCGCCGCCCGGTCGCGTCCCGCGGCCGGGGCTCGTCATCGCTCTCGATCTTGTTCGAGTCTGTGGATCGCCGAAACGGCCGGAAAAAACTTCACCTCAGCTCCTCAAGCCTCCGCCGCGCCCTGCGCGCCTGGATCGCGCCGGGAAACCGCTCGACGAACTCGGTCAGGGCCTCCCGCTCCCGCCCGCTCATCTCCAGCGCTTCGAGCGCGCGGGCCTTTCCCCACAGCGCCTCCGGCGCCAGCGGACCGGATCCGCCGGATTCCAGGTAGCGCTCGAAGCTGCGCCGCGCCGCGCCGGGACGGCCGAGCTTCTCCAGCTCGATCTGCCCCAGCGAGACCAGCGCGGTTCCGGCCTCGTCGCTCGAGGGATGGGTCCGGATCAGCTCCCGGTAGGCGGCGGCCGCGGCCGGCCAGTTCCCGGCCAGCCGCTCGTCGCGCGCCAGGCGTTGCAGCTCGCCTGCCGGGAGGGAAGGCGAAGCGGTCGCGGCCGCGGCCGCGGGTCTCTCTTCTCGCGCTTCGGCCCGGTCTTTGACGGCCCCGCCCTCGTCCACGTCCTTCTTCTCGATCGGCCGGATCGCAGCGTCGACGCCCGGCACCAGCGCGGCCAGCGCGGCCAGCCGCGCGCGGGCCGCGCTCAGCTCGCCGCGCTCCAGCGGCCTGGAGAGGGCGTCGCCGCCCAGCGCCGTGGCCCGGCCGCGCTCGACCCGCCGCGTGAAGCTCCCGGCGGTGTCCGTGGCCTCGACCGCGCCGCGCAGGACGCGCACCTCGGCTCCGGTCTCGTCGGCGAGCACGGCGAAGACGGTCCCGGCGACGCGTACCCGGCCGTGCTCGGTCAGCACCTCGACCGAAGGCGCCTCGGCCCGCGGGTCGACGGCGACCAGCACCTCTCCGGCCTCCAGCGCCAGCGAGAGACGCGCGCCGGTCGAAGGCTCGATCCTGAGGCGCGTATCGGCAGCCAGCGCAGCGGCCACGCCCGGCTCGAAACCGAGCGCGGCGTCTCCGGCTCCGGTGGAGACAACGTCCCCGGCCACCAGCTCCCCGCCGACCTCGGCCGGGGAGAAGCCGCGGCGCACCTCGCCGCGCGCCGCGGCCACGGATCCAACCGCTGGCGGTGCGGCCGGGAAAGAGGCCTCGTCTTCGTTCGCGGCCGGCGTCGCGGGCTCGGGCGCCTGCCGGGCCGTGCCGACCAGCACCAGCGCCGCGACCGCGGCTCCGGCGGCGGCGGCCAGGGCCAGCCGCCAGCCCCCGGCCCGCGAGCTCCGCCCGCGGGCGAGGCGCTCCTTCTCCTCGACCGCGTCCAGCACCCCCTCGGCCAGCCTGCGGCGCGCCAGCTCGTCCAAGTCGGGCAGGAGGCCGGCCGAGCCGTCTTTCTCGATCGCCTCCAGCGCCGCGCGCTCGAGACGGCAGCTCTCGCAGCTCGCCAGGTGGCGCTCCAGAATCCGCAGATCGCTCTCGACGACCGGCTCGCCGCCTCTCAGCCGGCGCTCGATCCCGGCGGCGCGGGCGCACTCTTGGCTCGGTGTGCTCATCGCGTCCTCGCTTCGATCCGGCTTCGTAGCTCGGGGTCGGAAACGATTTTCTTCTTCAACCCGGCGCGGCCGCGCAGCAGCCGATCGCGCGCCGTGCCCAGCGGAACCTCGGAGATCGCCGCCACCTCGGCGGCGGTGTAGCCCTCGACCAGGTGCAGCACCAGCGCGGTGCGCTGCTTGTGCGGCAGGGTCTGCAAGTGATCGCGCACGCGGCGGCGGATCGCGTTTCGATCCGCGGCCTCGTCCTGGGCGATCGCCTCTCTGGGAGGCGACCAGCTCGCCTCGCGCAGCTCGCGCCGGCGCCTGCTCTTGTGCTGGCGGCGGGTGGCGACGCGGATCGCGATCCGGCGCGCCCAGCCCTCCAGGGAGCAGTCGCCGCGGTAGGTGCCGGCCGACTCCAGCGCGCGGATCAGCGCGCTCTGGGTCAGGTCCTCGGCGTCGGCTTCGCTCGCCGCCAGGTAGGAGAGCGTCCGCCGCAGCGGATCGATCAGCCTGGCGACCAGGCGGTGCCGCGCCGCGCGATCTCCGCTCGCCGCGGAGCCGGCCAGCTCCAGGTCGGCCGCCGTGTCGGGCGGCCGCGCGGGTCCGGTCGAGCTGGTCCTCAGCGCCATCACATCCCTCCAGAGCCCGCGGCCGCCGGTTTCGGCCGGATTTTTCTACAAGAGGCGCGCCGCGACGCCGATCATGGCGAAGGGTCGCACCGGCCAGGGTTCGTACAGCGCGCTTCTCCCCCCGCCGTCGTCGACCGTGTAGCGCACCGGGTCGAGCGGGATCGCGACGCCGGCCGAGGCGTACAGCTCGAACGCCGAAAAGACGGGCAGGGCGAGGCGCGCGGCCGGCGACAGCGAAAACGCGAGCCAGCTCTGCGGACGACCCGGGTCCATCCGCTCGGACAGAGCGCGAATCCGCTCGTCGACCCAGGCCAGCGTCAGGCCCAGCTCGGCTCCGACTCGCAACGGGCCGGCCGCCAGCTCCAGCCTGGCGCCGGCGCTGACCGGGTAGCGGCGCTGGACCAGCTCGATTCCGTTCGACCTCGCCTCCAGCGGCGCGGCCAGCCGGTAGCGGAGGAAGACGGACAGCGGTCCGCGCGGGCCGCCCGCCAGGCCCAGCTCGGCGCCGTGCGTGGCCGGCGGCCGCGAGGCGGGCAGCTCCAGCGAGTAGGCGACCTCGAGCCCCAGGCGCGGAGGGTCGAAGCCGCTCTCCTCCTCGGGCTCCGGGGGCTCGGCCTCGTCCGGCGGCTCGGGCGGAGGCGGCCGCTTCTCCTCTTGCTCGTCCCGCGCGGCCGGAGGCGCCACCTCGACGCGGCCGCCTTCCAGCAGCGCCGCGACCGAGGCGCGCGCGATCACTGCCGCGGTCTCGGCGGCGCCCCGGTCGCCCGCCAGGCGCCTGGCCAGGATGCGCTCCCCTCCTTCGGCCGCGAGGAAGAAGAAGAGCCGCTCGGGGCGCAGCAGGTCGAGCCAGATCACGGCCAGCGCGCCGCGCTCAGCGGCGCAGCTCTCGGCGACGAGCTGCTGCTCGGCCAGCGAGGCGGGCAGCGCGTCGATCCAGACCACCTCGAGCCGGACCGGCAGGTCGCTGAGCTGCACCTCCACGGCCCGCGCCAGCTCGCGGGAGGGATCGGCGGCGTCGCGCTGCGCCAGAAGCGCGATCACCTCCTCGTCGCCCGTCTCCCCGGCCCGGGCCGCGACGACCCGGGCCGCGATCCCCAGGGCCAGAGCCAGCACAGTCCAGCGCAAGCCCGACACCTGCTTTCTCCCGCCGAAGCGCAAGGGTTCGTCGGCCGAGTGTAGCAGATGCGCCGCCGCGGCGAAGCCGGGGAGGCTCGTCGCGAGGCTTGGGAGGCGGGCGCCTCCCGTGCTATGCGGGTGGCGGGAGGTGCTTCATGACTCCGCGAGAAGAGACGGACGCCGCGGTCTGCCGGGCGCTGCTGCCTTTCGGCACGTCGATCTTCACCGAGATGTCGGCGCTGGCCGCCGAGTGCGGCGCGGTCAACCTGTCCCAGGGATTTCCCGACCGGGACGGCCCCGAGGAGATCCGGCGCGCCGCGGCCGAGGCGCTGCTGCGCGGGCCCAATCAGTACGTGCCGTCCCACGGAGTGCCTGCGCTGAGGCGGGCCGTGGCCGGCAAGATGGCGAGCCGCTACGGGGTGGAGCTCGATCCCGACCGAGAGATCACGGTCACGGCCGGCGCCACCGAAGGGCTGGCCGCCACGCTGCTGGGTCTGCTCGATCCCGGCGACGAGGTGCTGCTGCTGGAGCCGGCCTACGATCTCTACGCGCCGATCGTCGCTCGCGCCGGGGGCAGGCCGGTCTTCGTCCCGCTCGACGGCGAGCGGGGCTACCGCATCGAGCGTGAGACGCTGGCCGCGGCGCTCGGTCCCCGCACCCGCGCGATCGTGATCAACAACCCGCAGAATCCCTGCGGCAAGGTCTGCTCCCGCGCCGAGCTGGAGCTGGTGGCCGAGCTCGCCGCGGCTCGCGACGCGGTCGTGATCGGCGACGAGGTCTACGAGCACCTGGTCTACGACGGGCGCGAGCACGTCACCCTGCTCTCGATTCCGGCCCTGCGCGAGCGGGCGCTGGTGGTCTCCTCCACGGCCAAGACCTTCTCGATGACCGGCTGGAAGGTGGGCTGGGTCGCGGCCTGCCCGCGGCTGACCCGCGCGGTGCGGATGAGCCATCAGTTCCTGACCTTCTGCACACCCGGAGCGCTGCAAGAGGCGATCGCCGGGGCGCTGGAGTCGGCGGACGGCTACTACGACGAGCTGCTGGCCGACTACGCGGCCAGGCGCGAGCGTCTCTGCGGCGCGCTGGAGGAGCTGGGGCTGGAGGTGCTGCGGCCGGAGGGGACCTACTACTGCTCGGTGGACGTCGGCGGGCTGGGGATCGGAGACGACCTGGAGGCGTGCCGCCACCTCGCGACCGAGGTGGGGGTCGCCGCGATACCGACCTCGTTCTTCCACGAGAACCGCCGCGGTGGGCGCAGCCTGATCCGGCTTTGCTTCTGCAAGAGCGACGCGATCCTGGACGAGGCGATTCGCCGCCTGCGCCGCTGGCGGCGCGGTTGAGCAGCCGTCGCGTCCGAAAGCGTGGTCGTCAGACCGACGGGGAGAGGGGGCGCTGCAAGCGGCGGCGGATTCCGGTCAGCGCCGAGATCGCAGAGCGCAGCGGATCGGGCCGGCCCGCGGCCATCACCCGGCGGCGCTCGCGGATCAGCACCAGCGCGATCCCCACCGCCAGGGCCAGCGCGACCCGCGCCGCGGTCAGTCGCGGCCAGAGCGCGAAGGCCGTGAGCCCTCCCACCAGCAGCACGTGCCGCGTTCCGCTCAGCCAGCGCGGACGGTTGTCGCGTAGCCAGCCGATCCCCCAGGCCATCAGCGTCATCGTCGCGACCAGGGACGCGATCCAGGCCGCCGCCTGCGAGGGCGTCATCAGGTGCGCGTGCGAGCGGAACATGCTCGGCATCGAGAGCCCCCCGTAGACCAGGCCCAGGTGGACGAAGTAGATCGTCAGCGAATCCTTGCTCAGGATGAACGACAGCTTGCGCAGCACCAGCTTGTAGCGGCCCAGCAGGTACAGCCCGCTTATCGCGAGCATCGCGCAGCCGGCGCGGGCGAAGGTGTTGCCCGGCATGTGCGCCGCCGGGGTCGAGTAGGGGAACAGGCCGCCGTCCAGCAGGTTGCGGATCACGTGCTCGAACAGCAGGAAGATCGCGCCGCAACCGGCCAGCGCCGCGATCACGCGGCCCTCGGCTCCGCTTCTGCGCAGGAGCCAGAACCAGTGGCCGAAAATCGCGCCCAGCAGCAGGTAACCGGTGAACGGCACGACCGGGAAGCGCGAGAGGTGGTAGAGGTTGAGCGCTGCGGTCAGGCCGGCCGGCAGCCGGGCGTCCAGCTGGGGATGATAGGTCAGCGGCGCCAGCAGCAGCACCACGGCCAGCGCGGCCAGCGCCGCTTTCCAGAAACGCTCGCGCCTGCGCACGACCAGGGCCAGCACGTGCAGCAGGGTCAGGCCGAAAGCGATGTTCTGCAAGACGTCGAAGCGCAAGAAGCGCTCCCAGTTGCCCGGCGAGAACCAGTGCACGCTCTGGGTCAGGGTCGGCGCCCAGAGGTGCAGCACGTAGCCCAGAAGGAAGATCAAGGCGATGCGGCGCACCCGGCCCCAGAGCCGCGGGCTCCAGCGAATGTAGTCGTCCCAGTGGCCGAACGAGGCGACCACGAAGGAGAATCCCGAGACCATCAGGAACAGCGCCGAGGTGATGCCCCGCACGAACTGGTAGTCGCCGTAGAGCTGGCCGGAGCGCCACGGCTCTCCCAGGAAGCGATCGAGGGAGTGGCCGAACAGCATCATCAGGATCGCCAGGGCGCGCGCCTGGTCGATGAAGACGACCCGGCCCTTGGCGGCCGGCCTCGTGGTGCTGCTTTCGCTCACGGTGATTCCTCTCGGCCCGGGCTCGCCTATACCACGAAGCCCGCGCCGACGGACAACAAAAACGGCGGCGGGCCGAGTTGCTTCGAGCGGCGATATCGTTGACCGGCCCGGATCGCGGTGCTAAGATCAGAATGGATGGTCAAGCCCCTGTCCAAGAGGCGGGGACGTCGAAATCAGGGAGCCGAAAGCTTGTTCTTGCCCGCATACATCGTCGATGAGAAGCTCCGGCGGAAGAGAGATCGCAATAACCGGCCGTCCAGCGAGGCCTTCGTCGAGCTGCCGCCCGAGGAGCCGGAGAGTCCCGATGCCGAACAGGACGACGAGCGCAGCGATCGGGGCGTCGCGATCATCGACTTCTCCGTCGATCCCGGCTGAAGGCGCCCGGACCTCGGGGCGTGGCGGACCCGGCGTGCGCCTTTTCATCTGTTACATCGCAACCCTGCTCGCCGCCGGATTGACGGCCGGCTCCTGCACCAGGTGCGGCTCGTGCTCCTCGAAGCCGGGCGGCCGCAGCGGAGATCCCGACGCGCGGCGCCCCGCGATCGAGGTGCCCGAGTCCGAGGCGCTGGGCGAGACGCCCCTGGCCTGGGAGTCGATTCAGCTGGGAGCGGACGAGGCGAGCTTTCGCGAGGCGCTGGCCGGGCTGGCCGGGTTGGACGACGCCGGGGCCCGTTCGCGCGTGAGCTGCGCTCCGCTGGCGGCGCTCGACGTGGTGGATCCGGAGCGGAGCCTGATCGAGGAGCGCCCCGCCGGCGGGCGCGAGCTGTCCGGCTGCGCGCTGCTCCAGGCCGGCTCGCTCAAGTCGTGGGAGCTGATCGCGGTGCGGGGTGCGCTGCTGGACGGGAGGCTGATCTCGCTCGGATTCACGTTCGTGCCCGAGGCGTTCGAGGGCCTGGAGCGGCGGCTCACCGGGCGCTTCGGCTCCGGAGCCGCGGGCGAGCTGCTGGAGCGCTCGGCGGTGGAGGAGGTCGAGCGGCCGGCGCGCATCTGGAAGGCGGGAGGAGATCTGTGGGCCCTTTTCCGCGACGAGCGAAAGACCAGTCTTCTGCGCCAGCGAGCCGAGGCCGCCGCGAAGCTGCCCCGCCCGCTCCCCCCGGCGCGCCGGGGAGAGCCGGTCGACTTGGGAGACATAGGCCTGGGAGGTCCGCTGGATCTGTCGGAGGGGGAGCCGTAGAGCCCCCTAGCGCCCCGCTTCGAGCCCAAGGCTGCCTCGACGTCGGCGCCACCTGCCGATTATCCTGGCTAACTTACGATAGGACGACCCTGGAACAAAAAAGCAAATGATTACGAGCAGTCGTCGGCTCTGACCCGAAGATCCGCTGTCTCGGCTTGACAAGGCTTCATGATGTAACCATCATTACATCATGATACGGACTCAAATACAGCTTTCCGAAACGCAACACGAGCGTCTCCGCGCGCTGGCGCACGAGCAAAGGATGTCTCTGGCGGCGGTGATCCGCGCGCTGGTGGACGAGAAGCTCTCCGAGCACGAGGGCTCGCGCGCCCGCCTGCTGCGCGAGGCGATGGCCGTGGTCGGCCGGCACGCCGACCCGTCCGGCACCACCGACGCGGCCGTCCGACACGACCGGCACCTGGCCGAGGCGTACGCCGCGAGGGAGGAGCCGTGACCGTCTTCGTCGACACCTCGGCGCTATACGCGCTCCTGGTCGGGACCGAGCAGGGCCACGGAGAGGTGGCCGAGGCGTTCGAGCGAGTCGCGGTACGCGGCGGGAAGCTGCTGACCAGCTCCTACGTGGTGGTGGAGACGACCGCGCTGCTGCAGCACCGGATCGGAATGCCTGCCGTGCGCGACCTGCACCTTCGGATCCTCCCCCTGCTCGAGGTGGAGCACGTCTCGGCCGAGCTGCACCTGAAGGCGGTGAAAAGGCTGCTGAGGGAGGACAGACGGCGCCTGAGCCTGGTGGACTGCGCCAGCTTCGAGCTGATGAGGAGCCGCAGAATCGAGGAGGCCTTGACCCTGGACGAGCACTTCAGACAGGCCGGCTTCGAGCGGGCTTGACAGATTTTTTTCAGGGACCCTGACACGTTTGTCGCCACGCTGATCACCGGGACCGGCCACGTCCGTGGACTGGTAGGCCCGCTGGAGGAGTGGGACGAAGACGTTGATCACCTCGTGCTGGTCTGCGACGAGGCCGGGGCTTGCCGGATCCACCGCGTGATCGATGTGTGGGACGAGCCGCTGGAGATCGAGCCCGATCCGGCGCGGCGGGGGAGGGCAGGGGCGAGCGCCGATGTCGAATCGTCGCGAGGATCGGGGCTCAGAAGCCGAGGTCCCACATGTACAGTCTCAGGCCTTGGCGATCGGCGAATGTCTCCAGCAGGTTCAGCTCCTTGCGCACGATCTTCTGGTGATGTCGATAGCGGTCGAGCCGTCCCTGCGCTGCGAAGTGGAAGGATCGTTCGATGTTCTCGAGAACCAGCAGAAAGTGCGGGTGCAGCATTTGGTAGCACGACGGCGGAGTCATTTTCTCGGCTTCCCCCGCATTGACAGCGGCCATCTCCTGGGCGTACTCGCAAAGAGACCGGTCTCCCAGGTGGCGGCGCACGTACTCGTTGGTGCGGACCGCGAATTCCACCATCATCTGAAAGCGATTTTCGTACTCTCGTTTTGTTTCGGCACCAGCGCGCACAACCGCGACGAGAGCCGCGGCGGCGACCAGCGCGCAGACGGCTCTTTTCATTCCTCAGCTCCTTTCCGGCTCCGCCGGTCGGTTTCTCCCAGGCTTCTCAAAGCGTCGCGGGCAGCTGCCTGCTCGGCGAGCTTCTTGCTCCGTCCCTTGCCGGAGCCGAAAATTTCGTCTCCCACGCCTATCTCCACCTCGAACAGCGGTTCGTGATCGGGCCCGCTGTGAGTAACCACACGGTATTGCGGCGTCTCGCCGCGATCCAGGATCTGCAGCCGTTTTTGCAGATCGGTCTTGGCGTCACCGTCGAAGTCGCCGCAGACGACTTCGGAGATCTTGGCTCCGAACCAGCTCAAGATCACCTCTCGAGTCGATTGCCAGCCGCCGTCGAGAAAGATCGCCCCCACGATCGCCTCCACGGCGTCAGCGAGGATCGACGCGCGCCGGCGACCGTTGTTCATTTCCTCGCCGCGACCGAGTCGAAGCGATTCTCCGATTTCGAGACGGGCCGCGAGATCGGCGAGGCTGGCTTCGTTGACCAGTGCCGCGCGACAGCGGGTCAGCTGTCCCTCGGGCGCGTCGGGCAACTCCTTCCACAGAGTCTCTGCGATCACCAGGTCGAGCACAGCGTCTCCGAGGAACTCGAGGCGCTCGTTGTGGGGCGCCGATCCGGCGTGCTCGTTGCAGTATGAGCGGTGCACCAACGCCTGCGCCAGCAGGCTCTCGTCCGAAAAGCGGAACCCCAGCCGTGCGGTCAGCTGTTCGACCTCGTCTCTTTCTCGTTTCGCGTCGACTGCCACGCGATCCTCCACGCGGTCCATTATCCACGTAGCGCCGCCGCTGGAAACAGCGAAACTCCTCAATGCGGCCGGACCTTCACCTATACCGACATCGACACGGATGCTCTCTGGAGCCGGTAGCGGAGCGCGACGCGGCCCTTTCCGTTTGCCACTTCAGATGTAGAGCTTGTCCTCGTCGACCTCTTCGCGAAGGATGCGCAGCTCCTCGTCGCTCGGCTCGTCGTTGACGCCCACCTCGTCGGGCACGACCAGCTCGAAGCCGGTGCTCTCGCGGACCCGCTCCAGGGTCACGCCCGGGTTGAGCGCCTTGACCCGCATGCGCTTGGTCTCCTCGTCGAAGTCCATGGTGCAAAGGTCGGTCACCACGCGGTAGGGACCGGAGCCGGCCGGCAGCCCGGCGGCCTCGCGCGCGCCGGGTCCGCTCAGGTAGCCGGGAGTGGTCACGAAGTCGACCTTCTCCACGAAGGATCGCGCCGCGTGGCGGATGATCGTGATCGTGCGCCAGCAGGCCGAGCCCACGTCGTTGGCTCCGCCCGAGCCGGGCAGCCGTACCTTGGGCTTGGCGTGATCGCCGATCACGGTGCTGTTCAGGTTGCCGTATGGATCGATCTGCGCGCCGCCCAGGAATCCGAACTCCACGAAGCCGCGCTGCGCGGTCTCCATGATGTCGCAGATCCCCGAGGCGTGCAGCGCCTTGTTGTAGGTCCGCATGTCGCCGACGGCCAGCGGCAGCTTCTCGAGGATCGCGCCCGTACCGCCGAACTCGAAGATCGCGGTCAGCGCCGGGGCATGCATCTTCTGGGCCAGCGAGGCGGCGAGCATCGGAATGCCCGTACCGATGAAGGCGGTCGTCTTATCCACCATGGCGCGGCTGGCCAGGCAGATCATCAGCTCCGAACCGTTGTAGCGCTGCTCTGCCATCTCAACCCTCCTTCTCGATGCGCAGCTTTTCCAGCTCGTCCCGACCCACCAGGTCCAGGTACTCCTCGTGACTCTTCACTCCGTAGACCCACTTGTCCATGTAGGCCTCGACCTTGGCCGGATCCTTGGAATCCTTGAAGTACTGCCTGATGTGGTCCTCGTCCCGCTCGTAGACGCCGTTCATCTCGCCCGGATGCGAGCCGAACGGCGCGTGGACCACGGCGTCCACCAGGTACCAGGGGATGATCGTGCGGTCCGGGTTGCGTCGAATCTCCTCGGTGTCCACGATCTCCTCCGTAGAGATGATCAGCTTTCTCGAGGCGCGCGCCATCTCGGCCGCGAACCCGGCGATCCCGTCGATCTGGCAGTTGCCGTAATTGTCGGCGCGGTTGACGTGGATGATGCCCACGTCGAGGATCAGCGCCGGGATCAGGGCCACCGGCTCGCCGGTGAACGGGCATTCGATCACCTTGCCGGCCGAGCGCTTCATCGTGTCGGTGCCCAGCATCGAGCGCGTCGCGATGAACGGCACCCCCATCGCCGCCGCCTTGAACCGCCAGGCCAGCGAGGCGTTGGACCACTCCACCGTCTCGCGGACGTAACCGGACTCGACCGCGCGGCGCAGGTTGTGCGAGACGCCGTAGACTTCGAGGCCGATATAGGTCCAGTCCATCTCGCGGAACAGGTCTGCCGCGGCGAACAGGTCCGCCTCGTAGACCCCCTGCGCCGCGGAGCGAAGGTTCTTGAACCCGTGCCGGATCAGCTCGCGGCTGAGCGACATCGGGCAACGGACCGTGCCGTACAGCTCCGCGCCGACGTAGTCGTTCTCCTCGACGAAGCGATCGATCGCCTCCTTCTCGGAGACGCGCTTGTCGACGAGGGCCTTCTCCTTGGCCCTGTTGTGGGCCCGGAAAGCCTCGATGTCGACCGGCTGGATCAGCTTGCCGGTCCCCTCTTCCAGAATCCGGATCGTCTTGTCGGTCATGCTCCCCTCTCTCTCGTACGAGCCGCACCGGACGCGCATCGTCCGGCGGGCGCGTTTCGGGTTGGCGCTCTGGTGTCGGCGATCAGCTTGGGGCTCGATCCGACCGGCGCGCTATGATCGATGCCATATTGCGCATCGTTTTTCCAACCGCCCGGCGTCTGGCGGCTGAGACCGCCTTTGTGGCATTGTCTCGGTTTTCCTTCGACAGCACGGCGGGGTCTCGGTATGTATTGAATCCGCAATGCACGATGCGCCGCTCAGACACTCGCGCGGCTTCCGCATCCGCCGCGCCTGGAACTGGTTCCCGATGGGGTTGACCTACGCCCTGCTCTACATGGGGCGCTACAACCTGACGGTGGCCAAGACCTCGCTCGGCGAGCTGATGACCAAGGAGGACTTCGGAATCATCTTCGGCGCGGGCACGATCACCTACGCCTTCGCCTTCCTGATCAACGGCCCGCTGATCGACCGCCTCGGCGGCCGGCGCGGGATCCTGCTCGCCTCGGGAGGAGCCGCGCTGGCCAACTTCGCGCTGGGCGGCTACCTGCTGCACGTGCTGGGATCGGCCGATCCGACGCAGCAGCCGCTGCGCCTCGTCTTCAGCGTCCTTTACTGCGTCAACATGTACTTCCAGTCGTACGGCGCGGTCAGCATCGTCAAGGTCAACGCGCACTGGTTCCACGTCCGCGAGCGCGGCGGGTTCTCCGGGATCTTCGGCGCGATGATCTCGTCGGGGATTTTCCTGGCGTTCACCGTCAACGGCTGGGTGCTGGACTTCGTGCGAGACGGCTGGCCGGACCGCTCCCTGCAGTGGGTCGTCTTCGCCTTCCCCGGCGCCCTGCTGGCGCTGTTCTTCTTCGTCGAGCTTTTCCTGCTGCGCGACCGGCCCAGCGGAGCCGGCCACCGCGACTTCGACACCGGGGACGCCTCGTCCGGCGACGAGAGCGACGCCCCCCTGCCGACGCTGGAGATCTTCAAGCGGATCTTGACCCACCCGGTGATCCTGACCGTCGCCTTCGTGGAGCTGTGCACCGGCGTGCTGCGCAACGGGGTCATGCACTGGTTCCCGATCTACGCCAAGGAGGTCTGGGCGCTGCCCGCGGACCACGTGCTGCGCAACGGCTCCTGGGAGCACCTCTGGCTGGTGGGCGCCTGCTTCGCCGCGGCCGCGATCTCGGCCCTGCTGGCCGGACGGAGCCGCGGCGGCCGGCGCGGAACGCTGATCGTGCTGGCCGCGTTGGCCTTCCTCGCTCCGTTCGTGCAGGCCGGCTGGGGCGGGCTGCTGTTCGTGGCCGGCGTGATCGGCGGCAATGTGGCCGGCTGGATCTCGGACCTGGTCTTCCAGAGCCGCCGGGCCCCGACCGCCGCGGGTCTCTACGCCATCTTGCTGCTGGCCGCGGTCGGAATGTTCTTCACGCTGGGGAAACCGGGCTCCGAGGTGGCCTGGGCGAGCGACGACAGCAGGCTTAAAGAGGGTGATCGAATCGTCTCGGTCGCGGGCGAGGAGGTGGGCGGCTGGGACGGCGTGCGCCGGGCCGTGGCCTGCTGGAAGCCGCGCTGCGAGAAGTCGCGCTGGGACGCCGAGGCCTGCATCTGCTCGAGCGACCCGGAGACGGTCGACGGCGGCGGGATCGAGCCGTCGGACGGCACGATTCCCGCGATCCTGGTCCGGGGGGGCGAGCGCCTGGAACTACGCCTGAAAGACCCGATGCCGGTGCAGCGCGCCGGGGACAAGCGCCGCCTCGAGGCCCGGCCGGTGCTGCCCCTCAGCCCGCTGTTCCTCGGCGCGATCGTCTTCTTGATGAGCCTGTGCGTGATCGGCACCCACGGCCTGCTCTCGGGCACGGCCACGATGGACTTCGGCGGCAGGAAGGGCGCGGCGACCGCGGTGGGCGTGATCGACGGCTTCGTCTACCTGGGAACCGCGATCCAGTCTTTCAGCCTGGGGTACATCACCTCGCGGGACTGGTCGTACTGGCCGCTGTTCCTGATACCGTTCGCAGCGGTAGGCGTGTTCCTGCTGGCCAGGATCTGGAACGCCAGGCCGGGCGGCGGCGGAAAATGAAAGACCCGGCAGAGCCGGAAGAGGTGCATCGAATGAGAGACGACATCATAGAAGCGGTATTGCTGCTGGCTCTCCCGGCCAGCGGGAAATCCGAGGTGCGACGCTACCTGGAGCGGCTGGATCCCGCCCTGTGCCGCCAGCGGTTACACATCGGTCCCACGGTCCAGCTCGACGACTACCCCTACGTGCACGCGATGCGGCTGGCCGACGAGGCGCTGGAGGAGCGGGGCGAGCCGCGGGCCTTCTTCGCCGCGGCGGACCGGGGCTTCATCGATCCCATCGACTGGGAGACCCTGATCGCGCTGGTCGACGAGGACCATGCTCGGGTCCGCTCCCGGCGGAGGATCGAAACCGAGGACCCGGGACGCTGGCTGGCCGATCGGATCGACGCCGCCCGCGGGACGGTGGGCGCCGGGCCGGCGCTGCCCGGGCGGGGCTCGAGCTCCGCAGCGGCGGTCGAGGAGGCGCTCGGCGAGGCCGCCGCCGAGCTGGCCGAGCAGCTCGACCGGCTGGCCGGCGAAGGGCTGGAAGGAAAGACGGCCGTGATCGAGTTCGCGCGCGGGGGCCCGGAGGGAACAATCCCGCCGCTGCCGCCCCACCACGGCTACGCCGCCTCGCTGCCGCGTTTTTCGAGCGAGCTGTTGGAGCGAGCCGCGATTCTCTACATCCAGGTCACGCCCGAGCAGTCGCGGGGCAAGAATCGCCAGCGTTCGCGACCGGGCGCGGACGGATCGATCCTGTTCCACGGAGTGCCGGAGAAGGTGCTGCGCTCCGAGTACGGCACCGACGACATGCAGTGGCTGATCGAGCGCTCTCCCAGGCCCGACACCGTGCAGGTCGAGGCGCGCGGCCGCCTTTTCCGTCTGCCGGCCGCGATCATGGACAACCGCGGAGATCTGACCACCTTCCTGCGCGGCGACCCCGAGAGCTGGAGCGAACAGGCCACGGCCGCGCTGGGCGACGCCCTGGCAGCCGCGTTCCGCCGGCTGTGGCGGGCCCACCTGGCCGACCGCGCTCGATGATGTCACAGTGGGGATCGTATGAGTGAAAAGCGCCATTCTTCCATCGTGCTGTTCGACATCGACGGTACGCTGCTCGGCGTGCCGGACAGCGGACAGTCGGCCGGCTTCGCCGCGATGAACCGCGCCGCAGAGATGCTGACCGGAAAACGTCCGTACGAGGACGTGCTGCAGTTCGCCGGCCGGACCGACGTGCAGATCGCCCGCGCGATGCTCGAGCTGGCCGGCGAGCGGGAGCCGGCGCGCGAGCGGATCGACCTGCTGCTCGACAGATACCTGGAGCTTTTGGCCGAGAACGTGAAGGACAGGCCGTACGTGGTCCTGGGCGATCCGCGCGCCGCGGTCGAGAGCCTCGAGTCGGCCGGCGCCGTGGTCGGGCTCGGGACCGGCAACCTGAGAAGTGGCGGCCTGATCAAGTTCCGCAGCGCCGGGGTAGACGACCTGTTCGACATGTCGCTGGGCGGCTACGGCGACGACGGCCACAGCCGCGCCGAGGTGCTGGCCGCCGGAGCCCGCCGCTGCGACCCGAGCGGAGAGAGGCCGGTCGTGATCGTGGGAGACACCCCGCACGACGTGTGGGCCGCGCACGAGATCGGAGCGCCGTGTGTGGGAGTGCCCTACCGCGGCAACAGCGCCGAGGTGCTGAGAGACGCCGGCGCGGACGTGATAGTGGAGAGCGTCCGAAGCGACCTGGTGGACGTGGTCGAAACGTTGATTCGACCCTCTCGGTTATCGCCAGTCGTCGGCTCGTAGCTTGGTTGTCGGTCGAGCTTGGCCGAAACACTGTGCACGCCACTCCGACGGACTGGTTCCAGTTGAGGGTGCTCGCAGCCTGACGTGACCAACTGGAGGGTGTGCCTCTCGAACATACCGCGTGGTCTCACGCAGGGTTCTACCTACCAAACCACTGCGTCTACGGCTTCGTCTCAAGCGAGGTGGTGCGGTGATGAACGCTCGCGAACTCTGACCTCGTATTCGGCAGATATCGGCTGGTGTGGGAAGCTGATGCCTACCTCGTGAGAAAGGGGTCAAGACTGCTACCGGATCGGGATCGAGCAGGGTCGACCAGACGTCTGGATGATCGCCAGACTGCGACCCATGGTGCGACACCTTCACGACAGCAGCCCTGCCATCTGGCCGTCCTGTAGATGACAGAACGGCTGACCAGCCAGTCCCGTTCTGTGCTGTGTTTTCCAGGTCCGAGGCGAGTAACACGATGCGTGTACCGACGCGTACCCAGAGCACGACCGCCGCGTAGTTGGGATTCTCGGCGGGAACTCGACTGCCAGGGCCCACGCTCTGCGTGAGCATGGTTCCCCAACGCTGAAAGGCCTGCGTTACTGCTGTGTCCGATGGCGACAGGCTGTACACCTCGCAGGCAGGCAGTTGACCGTTCGCAGGACGCCGATAGAGACAACGATCCGCGTGAGCCCACTGCGTCGTTGAACGGCCAGCCCCTCGCCCTTCGAGGACATCGAGAATTCGATGAAACTCGCGCACGCCGGAGTTGCTGGACATCGAACCGGGCTCGTGCAGCTTTACCAGCTCAAGGAATTCCTGGCGCTTCATCGCCTGCGAGCAGCAGAACCTTGCGCTGCTACATGTCTCAATAGCTCGACCCAGTCCGCGTACGTGATCATCATGCCAGTGTGAAGCGAGGATCAGCTTCACGTCCGCAGCGACGTCAACATCGATTTTCTGCAAATAGGCTATCTGTGCCGGTGCATGGAATTCATCATCGAGGCAGGAATCGACCAACAGCCACTCGCCAGCACCGAGGTGGACAGCAATGGCTTCACCGTATCCCGACCCGAACAACGAAATCTCGATGTCGTCAGCGACTGGACTCGAGAGGAGAAGACTACCCCCAGCCGAGCTTGTCGGCGGTTTCTTTGGCTGCTGCACGAGCCCGCTCACGATCTGCATCCGTATAGACGGGTAAACGACGAAAATGTATCAGCGATACGCGCTCACGGCCGCTGCGACCGTCGCGATAGCCGATGCTCCAGTAGAAGATCGCCCCCGGAGCCACTAGGTCGTGGTCCTCGGGGTCGATCTCATCGAAATAGACCTCTGCTTCTTCGTCGGGTTGGGGTTCATCACCCTGATCTTTCAATACCACGACAAGGGAATCCTCACGGACTTCCCGAACGGTCCCCTCCCATGCCTGAAGAACGGTGAACTTAGGTTGCGGAACGAGCGTGGCTTGCCAACGCGCTACCGTGGAGGAAGGAAACACCTTGGGTTGTGGTTCCTCCTCGGGAGAAGGCAGTGTCTCCGGCCTGGGGGGTTGCTCAGCAGGAAGTGGCTCTGACAACTCTGCCGGATCGGGCTCATCCTGTGGTGACTGTGGTGACTCTGGTGTTTCCAGATCGTCTAGGGTCATGTCGTAGGGCGCATAAGAAGCTGCCGCCGTACCGTTCAACTGTCTGGCGAGCATACTGCCTCCATTGTTTTTGTCACCATATCTTTGGACATTCTCACCGACTTGTCGAATTCTCTCTCTAGAATATCCAGCGCTGCCTCTGCACCGACTCCCGAGTCCAACGCCGCGACCTCGTAGTGGTCGTTCACCTTGAAGTAAACGCCGTCGGACTCTCGTATGGAAGGCTCGGCGTGCAGCTGAATGTAGCCTTCACGTCCGCCCTCACGGTCTCCCTGAACGATGACGGTCCTAACTCTCGGTTCAGAGAGGACTTTCTCCCAGGCCGAGGAAGGCGCTAGACGCTGTGATAGCGCCTTCCATGAGCAATCGTCAGGTCAATCGACCCCATTTGGAACGCGGTGAACTCTGGATGAACGACGCCAACAAGCGCATCGTCGGCATCCCTCTTCTTGGCGAGACCGTTGGCGCTGAACCACACGGGCTGGAAGATCGCCGGGTTGAGCGACCCTCGCATCACGACGCTCACGCCGTCGATTGTGACCTTGGGTATCGGCATGACGTACTAGGGTTACCTACACCGTAGTTGACGCGAAGATCATCTTCTTTCGCCCCTCCGGCGTCTTGGCGAGAAGCAGGATACCAGTTCTCCCACCGGGAATCCAGCGTTAAGGAAAATGTGTTTCAGAACGTCGCTGGACGCAAGTCTGAGCAGCAGCCTGTGCTGATTTCTCCTTCCGCCGGTCTTTGCGAAGATTCTGAACTTGCCACCCCCTGGCAACTTGAATTCGGTGTCCCAACCCAGGTTATGGAGAAGCTCTCCCGCTACTCGGATTCCGGCTTCCAGACCTGTAGAAACTGAAGGAGCTGTCGCCCGAGCTCGGTCGCCGTACGTTGCCGAGGCCCTCCGAATCCTGCATCGTTATAGTCCACGCACCCAGCTCGGTTCAGCGCGTCCGCCGAAACCTGGTTTTGCTTCACGGCCTGCTCACCAGCCTGAGACCGGGGTATCGCGATCGACCGCCCCCCGCCCGACCCCCGGCCCGAAACGATTTCCCCACAGCGCGGAGTGCTCGTTGACAGCCCGCCTTTTCGGTGGCATCTTCTCCGTACCATGTTCGAGATGTGCCAGCACCACCGGCATGCGCCCTGAGGGGCCGGCGCTGGTGTAGCTCGTCGCAGACGACACCAAGAACGCCGGCCGCCTCGGCCGGCGTTTTTCGTTCCAGTAAAAAACGAAACGCCGCGCCGACGAAAGCCGGAAAGGAGCGGCGGAAGATGAGCGAGCCAGAGAGCGACGCCAGGATTCGACTGGCCCTGCCCAAGGGCCGGATGCAGGAGGGCGTGCTGCGCCTGCTCGAGGACGCGGGAATCCGCGTCTCGGCGGCCTCGCGCGGTTACCGGCCGGCGGTGTCGGTTGCCGGGATCGAAGCCAAGATCCTCAAGCCCCAGAGCATCGTGGAGATGCTGGAGGCCGGCTCCCGGGACGCCGGTTTCGCCGGCGCGGACTGGGCGGCCGAGCTTGGCTCCGGCGCGGTGGAACTGCTCGACACCGGGCTCGACCCGGTGCGCGTGGTGGCCGCGGCGCCGGCCGGCCTGCTGGACGACGCGGGACGGCTGCCGCGACGGCGGCTGGTGGTCGCCTCGGAGTACGAGCGGCTGACCCGGCGCTGGATCGAGGAGCGCGGGATCGAGGCGGTCTTCGTGCGCTCCTACGGCGCGACCGAGGTCTTCCCCCCCGAGGACGCCGACCTGATCGTGGACAACGCTGCCAGCGGCGAGACCCTGAGGGCCAACAAGCTGGCCGTGATCGACGAGCTGATGCGCTCCTCCACCAGGCTCTACGCCAGCCGCGTCGCGCTGGATGACCCGGCCAGGCGCGAGCAGCTCGAAAGGCTGGTGGTCCTGCTCGAGGCCGTGCTCGAGGCCAGGCGCCGCGTGATGGTGGAGGTCAACGTCCCGGCCGAGTTGCTCGAGGACGTGGTCGAGGCCCTGCCCTGCATGCGCGAGCCCACGCTGGCCTCGCTGCACGGCGGGCTGGGATACGCGGTCAAGGCGGCCGTGCCCCGCGACCGGCTGCCGCAGGTGATTCCCGAGATCAAGCGGCGCGGCGGAACAGACGTGGTCGTCACGAACCTGGCCCAGATAGTGCCGTGAGGAGGTGCGAGCCATGAGCGAGGAAACCACCGGATCGGGACCGAGCCGATCACCGCTGCTGGCCGGAGTCGAGCGCTACGATCCGCCGCGCCATCCCGCGCCCGTCGATCTGCGGCTCGACGGCAACGAGGGAGCCGCTCCCTCGAGCGCGGCGCTGGAGGCGATCGCCGCGGCCGGACCGGAGCTGCTGAGGCGCTACCCGAGCACGCAGGGCCTGGAGGCGAGGATCGCCGGGCGAATCGGGCTGGATCCGGGGCGCGTGCTGGTCACGGCCGGGGCGGACGACGCGCTGGAACGCGCGATCCGCTCGGTGCTCGGTCCGGGGCGCGAGCTGCTGCTGCCGGTCCCGACCTTCGAGATGATCGAGCGCTACGCCGGGCTGACCGGTTGCGAGGTGCGACCCGTGCGCTGGCTCGGCGGTCCCTTTCCGATCGAGGAGATGCTGGGGGCGGTCTCCGGGCGCACCGCGACGATCGCGGTCGTGACGCCCAACAGCCCCACCGGGCTGGTCGTCGGGGAGGAGGACCTGCGCCGCCTGGCCACGGCCGCTCCGCGGGCGCTGCTGCTGGTCGACCTGGCCTACGTGGAGTTCGCCGACAGCGACCCGACCGCCGCGGTGCTGGAGCTGCCCAACGCGGTGGTCGCGCGCTCGATGTCGAAGGCCTGGGGCCTGGCCGGAGCCCGGGTGGGCTGGGCCGCGGGACCGCGGGAGCTTATCGACTGGCTGCGCGCGGCCGGCCATCCCTATGCCGTCTCCGGTCCCTCGCTGGCCGCCGCAGAAGAGCGCCTGGAAGAGGAGCGCGAGGTGCGCGCCTTCGTCGCCCGCGTGCGCGAGCAGCGCGAGCCGCTGTGCGAGCTGCTGCGCGAGCTGGGCGCCGACCCGCTGCCCTCCCAGGCCAACTTTGCGCTGGCCGGCTTCGAGGACGCGAGCTGGGTCCGCGACGCGCTGGCCGGGCTGGGAATCGCGGTGCGCGCCTTTCCCGGGCGGGACGATCTGCGCGATCGGCTGCGGATCACCGTGCCCGGCGATCCCGGCGGCTGGGAGCGCCTCGAGCACGGCCTGCGCACCGCGCTCGATCCCGAGGCGATCCTGTTCGACGTGGATGACACCCTGGCCGACGTGGGCGGCTCCTACCGCGCCGCGACGATCGCGACGGCCGAGTCGTTCGGCGCGCGGATCACGCCGGAGCAAATCACCGCGGCCAAGGCCGCCGGAAACGCCAACAACGACTGGGAGCTGACCTGGCGGCTGCTCGAGGAGGCCGGCCGCGAGGCCACGCTGGAGGAGGTGACCGCCCGCTTCGAGGAGCTCTACCAGGGCGCGCCCGGGCGGCCCGGTCTGAGGGACCGCGAGACCGCGCTGGTCGAGAGGCCGACGCTGGAGCGGCTCGCCGCGCGCGTGCGGCTGGGCGTGGTGACCGGCAGACCGCGCAGGGACGCGGAGCAGTTTCTGCGCGAGCAGGGAATCGAAGACCTGTTCGGCGCGGTGGTGACGATGAACGACGCGCCGCTCAAGCCCGACCCGGCGCCGGTGCGGCTGGCGCTGGAAAGGCTCGGCGTCGAGCGGGCCTGGCTGGTCGGAGACACGCCGGACGACGTGCGCGCCGCGCGGAGCGCCGGCGTCGTTCCGCTGGGGGCGATCGCGCCGGCCGACGATCCGGCCGTGGCCCGGCGCGCCCTTTTCGCGGCGGGAGCGGCCCGGGTGCTGGCCAACGCCGGACAGATCGAGGAGGTGATATCGTGAAACCGAGAAAGGCCGAGATCGAGCGCCGCACCGCCGAGACCGAGATCCGGCTCAAGCTGTGCCTGGACGGCGAGGGAAGCTGCGAGTCGAGGACCGGGATAGGTTTTCTGGACCACCTGCTGACAGCGCTGGCGCGCCACGCCGGCTTCGACCTGGAGCTGAGCTGCGACGGCGACCTGGAGGTGGACGACCACCACACCGCCGAGGACTGCGCGCTGGCGCTGGGCGCCGCGATCGACGAGGCGCTAGGCGCGCGCCGCGGGATCGCCAGGTTCGGTTGGGCGCTGGCGCCGCTGGACGAGGCGCTGGCGCGGGCGGTCGTGGACCTCTCGGGTCGTCCCTGGGCCGAGGTCTCGCTGGAGCTGGAGCGCGAGCGGCTGGGCGGCCTCTCGACGGAGAACATCGACCACGCGGTGCGCTCGCTGGCGATCTCGGCGCGCGCCTCGATCCACCTCGACGTGCTGCGCGGCCGCAACGATCACCACCGGGCCGAGGCGGCGTTCAAGGCGCTGGCCCTGGCGCTCGAGCAGGCCGTCGCCCGTGACGGAGGCGCTCGCGTCCCCAGCACCAAGGAGAGCCTCTGATGTCCGGGCCCGAGGTGGTGGTGATGCGGACCGGCACGGCCAACCTGGCCTCGGTGACCGCGGCGCTGGCTCGTCTCGGAGCCGGGCCGAGGATCAGCGCCGAGCTGGTCGACGTCCGGCGCGCCGGGCTGCTGGTCGTGCCGGGTGTCGGTACGCTGGCCGCGGCGATGGAGAGCCTGCGGAGCAACGGCCGCGACCGCGCGCTGCGATCGAGGATCGACGAGGGCCGGCCCACGCTGGCGATCTGCCTGGGCATGCAGCTGCTCGGCGCGGGCAGCGAGGAGAGCCCCGGGGCCGAGGGGCTGGGCGCGCTGGAGGCGAGCGCCGAGCCGTTCCCTCCGGGGGTCGCCTCGCCGCAGCTGGGCTGGAACCGGATCGAGGTCGATCCCGGCTGCGAGCTGCTCGCAGCGGGATACGTCTACTTCGCCAACTCCTACCGCTTCGCGCGCGAGCCGGAGGGGTGGCTGGCGGCGAGCGCGGACCACGGCGGGCGGTTCGTCGCAGCCCTGGAGCGGGGCGCCGTGCTGGCTTGCCAGTTCCATCCGGAGCTGAGCGGCGAGCTGGGGCTCGGAATCCTGCGGCGCTGGATCGAGACGGGCGCCGCCACAGGAGGTGCGCGATGCTGACGGTGCGAGTCATCCCCTGCCTCGACGTGCGCGACGGACGGGTCGTCAAGGGTGTGCGCTTCCAGGCGCTGCGCGACGCCGGCTCTCCGGCCGAGCTGGCCGGCGAGTACGGGCGGCAGGGAGCCGATGAGATCACCTTGCTGGACGTTTCGGCCACTCCGGAGGGACGCGCCACGCGGACCGATACGGTCGCCGAGGTCCGGGAGCGGATCGCGCTGCCGCTGACCGTGGGCGGGGGCGTGCGCAGCGTCGAGGACGCGGCGGCGCTGCTCGAGGCCGGGGCGGACAAGGTGGGAGTCAACACGGCGGCGGTGGAGCGGCCGGGTCTGCTCGACGAGCTGGCCGGGCGCTACGGGCGCCAGTGCACGGTGCTGGCCGTGGACGCCGCGGCGCGGCCCGACGGGGGCTGGGAGGTCGTGACCCTCTCGGGGCGCAACCGGACCGGGCGCGACGCCGTGGAGTGGTGCGGCGAGGCAGCCGCCAGGGGCGCGGGCGAGATCCTGCTCACCTCCTGGGACCGCGACGGCACGCGCCGGGGCTACGACACGGATCTGATCGAAGGGGCGTCCGCCCGGGTAGACGTTCCGATCGTGGCCTCGGGCGGCGCGTCGAGCGCGGCTCACATGGCCGCCGCGGTCGAGGCCGGCGCCGCGGCGGTGCTGGCCGCGTCGATCTTCCACTACCGCCGGATCACGGTCGAGCGGCTCAAGCAGGAGCTGGCCGAGCTGGGCGTGGAGGTGAGGAGATGATCGTTCCCTCGATAGACTTGATGGACGGCCGCGCGGTGCAGCTGGTGGGCGGCCGGCGTCGGGAGATCGACGCCGGCGACCCGCTGCCGATCGCCGAGCGCTTCGCGCTGGTCGGAGAGATCGCCGTGATCGACCTGGACGCGGCGGCCGGGCGCGGAGACAACGGCGGCGCGATTCGAGAGCTGGTGCGGCGCTTCCCCTGCCGGGTCGGCGGCGGTGTCCGCGACTACGAGACCGCGGCGCGCTGGCTCGACGCCGGGGCGCGGAGCGTGATCATCGGCACGGCCGCCGAGCCGGAGCTGCTCTCGCGGCTGCCCCGCGAGCGGGTCGTGGCCGCGGTCGACGCCGAGCGCGGAGAGGTGGTGGTCGAGGGCTGGCGGACCGGCACCGGGCGCGAGCTGCTGGAGCGGATCCGCGAGCTGCGCGATTTCACCGGCGGCCTGCTCGTCACCTTCGTGGAGCGCGAAGGGCGGATGCAGGGGATCGAGATGGAGCGCGTGCGGGCGGTGGTCGAGGCCGCGGGCGAGGCGCGCGTGACCGTGGCCGGCGGCGTGACCACCGCCGAGGAGGTCGCCGCGATCGACGCGCTCGGAGCCGACGCGCAGGTGGGGATGGCGCTCTACAGCGGCCGCCTCGAGCTGGCCGACGCGCTGGTCGCGCCGCTGCGCTCGGACCGGCCCGACGGGCTGTGGCCGACCGTGGTCGCGGACGAGAGCGGGCGTGCGCTGGGGCTGGTCTACTCCGACGCGGAGAGCGTGCGCGAGGCGCTGCGCACCGGGCGCGGCGTTTACCGTTCGCGCAGCCGCGGCCTGTGGGTCAAGGGCGCCTCCTCCGGCGCCACCCAGCAGCTGCTGGGCGTGGATCTGGACTGCGACCGCGACGCGCTGCGCTTTCGGGTGCGCCAGGCGGAGCCCGGCTTCTGCCACCTGAAGAGGCGCGGCTGCTTCGGAGACGATCGCGGGCTGCCCGGACTGCTGCGCACGTTGGAGAGCCGCGCGCGGGAGGCGCCGGCCGGATCCTACACCCGCCGCCTGCTCGACGAGCCGGAGCTGCTGCGCGCCAAGCTGCTCGAGGAGGCCGAGGAGCTGGCCGAGGCGCGGGCTCGCGACGAGGCGGTCCACGAGGCCGCGGATGTCGTCTACTTCGTCGCGGTGGCGATGGCCCGCGCCGGGGTGGGCTGGGACGACGTCGAGGCCGAGCTCGATCGCAGGGCGCTGCGGATCACGCGCAGGCCGGGAGATGCCAAGCCCAGCAGGGGGCGGAGATGAGCGGCGCGCTGCTGGAGAGGATCGATCCGCGCCGGGCCGCGCAGCGCGTCCGGGGCCGCGCAGCGGTCGATCCCGAGACGCTGGCCGCCGCGGCGCGGATCGTGGAGGACGTGCGGCGCGACGGGGAGCGGGCGCTGCGCGCGCACTCCGAGCGGCTGGGCGACCTGCGTCCCGGCGAGGCGCTGGAGATCGAGCCGGCCCGGATGCGGCGGGCGCTGGCCGGGCTGGAACCCGAGCTGCGCGGCGCGCTGGAGCGATCCGCCGAGCGGATCCGGTGCTTCGCCGAGGCGCAGCTGGGCAGCCTCTCCGAGATCGAGGTCGCCGTCCCGGGCGGGGCCGCGGGTCACACCGTGCTGCCGGTGGAGCGCGCCGGCTGCTACGCTCCGGGCGGACGCTTTCCGCTGCCCTCCTCTGTACTGATGACCGTCGTTCCCGCGCGCGTCGCCGGAGTGGAGAGCGCCTGGATCGCCTCGCCGCGGCCGGCTCCGGTCACCCTGGCCGCAGCGGCCGCCGCTGGAGCGGACGGCCTGCTGGTCGCGGGCGGAGCCCAGGCGATCGCCGCGCTGGCGTTCGGGGCCGGGCCGGCTCCGGCCTGCGACCTGGTTGTCGGACCCGGGAACCGCTGGGTCACGGCTGCCAAGCAGCTCGTCTCCGGGCGGGTCGGAATCGACATGCTGGCCGGTCCCTCCGAGCTGACCGTGCTGGCGGATCGAGACGCCGATCCCGGGCTGGTCGCCGCGGACCTGCTTGCCCAGGCCGAGCACGACGCCGACGCGGTCGCGATCCTGGTCACCGACTCGCCCGCGCTCGCCGACGCGGTGGAGCGGGAGCTGTCCGCCCGGCTGGCCGAGCTGCCCACCGCGGCGGTGGCGCGCGAGTCGCTGTCGCGCAACGGGGCGACGGTGGTCGCGGCCGACGTTCGCGAGGCGGCGGAGGTCTGCAATCTGCTGGCCCCCGAGCACCTGGCGCTGCACGCCGCGGACGCCGGCGCGCTCTCGCGCCGCCTGCGGCACTGCGGAGCGGTGTTCGTCGGCGCCGGCGCGGCCGAGGTGCTCGGCGACTACGGCGCCGGACCCAACCATACGCTGCCGACCGGGGGCACGGCGCGCTTCGGCGCCGGGCTGTCGGTGCTGACCTTTCTCAGGGTCCGCAGCTGGCTGCGCGTCGACGATTCGAAAGCGGCGGAGGCGCTGGCCGAGGACGCTGCGATCCTGGCGCGCGCCGAGGGCCTGGAGGCCCACGCCCGCTCGGCGGCGCTGCGAGCTTCGAGGAGAATCGGCTCCGGGCGCTGAGAGGGCCGGGCGAAATTCCGGAACGGCTTGTTGTGTCCCTGGAAAGTTTCGCGCATAATCGTTGGCAAACGTGAACTGGAAGCTGTCACGGTTCTCGGGGCGAATGCCCCAGCGAACAACTGTGCGCCAGCTGGCGCGAGGAGGGGATGCCATGAAAAGGCTGGTAGCCGCCACGACGTTTATTTTCTTCGGATCGCTGCTCGTTGCGTGCCTGCCCAAGGCCAGCGACCAGGAGCTGGAGGCGATGTGCAAGAACCTGGTCCAGCTCCGCGGCGAGGTCGATCTGACGCCGGTCGCCGAGCGCGTCGAGGAGGTCGAGGAGGATTTCGCCGAGCGCAAGGCCGAGCTCGAGCAGAAAAAGGCCGAGCAGGAGAAAGCCCTCGCCGAGGAGCTGAAGAGCAAGATCGCCGAGCTCGGCGAGGAGCCCGAAGAAGAGAAGGTGAAAGAGATCGAAAAGGCCCACGCCGAGCACGAGGCCGAGCTGATCAAGAAGATCGACGAGCAGCTCGCCGCGCTGGAGCCGAAGAAGAAGGAGGCGATCGAAAAGGCCAAGCAGGCCTTCGCCGACGCCGAGGCCGAGGCGGCCGAGGCGATCGAGGAATGCGTGGCCGAGGCCAAGCAGGAGGGCGTGCCCCAGAAGGTCGCCAAGTGCCGCGCCGAGGCCGAGAGCACCGACGCCTACTGGAACCAGTGCCGCTAGCCGTGCGTCCGCCTCGCGCGATCGGTTGCGTTTGACTCGCCGCCGGGCGCGTTGCACAAACGGTGCATGAGCCGGAGGCGGATCCTCGTTCTCGATCGCATCGTCGCCGACCAGATCGCGGCCGGAGAGGTCGTGGAGCGTCCCGGCTCCGCGATCAAGGAGCTGGTCGAGAACAGCCTCGACGCCGGGGCCACGCGCGTCCGCGTCGAGATCGACGGCGGGGGCGCGGCCCGGATGCGGGTGCTGGACAACGGATCGGGCATCGCATCCGAAGACGTCGAGGCCGCCTTCTTCCGCCACGCGACCAGCAAGATCTCGCGCCTCGACGACATCGCGCGGGCCGGGACCTACGGTTTCCGCGGTGAGGCGCTGCCCTCGATCGCCTCGGTCTCGCGGATCACCGTGCACACGCGCAGCGAGGAGACGCTGGCCGGAACCCGCCTCGAGCTCGAGGCCGGCGAGCTGCTCTCCCGGCGCGAGGCGGGCTGCCCGGTCGGCACCGACATCGAGGTGCGCGACCTGTTCTTCAACACGCCGGCGCGGCTCAAGTTCCTCAAGCGCGAAAGCACCGAGACCGGCCACTGCGTCGAGGCGGTGATGCGCCTCGCGTTGGTGCGCCCCGAGGTGGCGTTCGGCGTGGTGGTCGGCGGGCGCACCTCCAAGGAGCTGCCGCGCGCCGAGCGGATCGAGGAGCGGATCTCCGAGCTCTTCTCCGACGAGCGGCTGGCCCGCTTCGAGGCGAAGCTGGACGGCGTGGAGGTCCTGGCCGTGCTGGGCCCGCCGGAGCGCGCCCGCGCCGGCGCCGGGTCGCTGTACACCTTCGTAAACCGGCGCTTCGTGCGTGACCGGGCGCTGCTCAAGGCCGTGCACCAGGCGTTCGGCGGCACGCTGGAGAAAGGGAGATATCCGGTCGGCACTCTCGCCGTCGAGATGCCGAGCGAGGGGATCGACGTCAACGCACATCCCCAGAAGACCGAGGTGCGCTTCGCCGATCCGCGCGCCGTCTATCGCGCGGTGAGCCGCACGGTGGCGGAGATGGTCTCCCGCTCGGTCTGGTCGCTGGGCGAGCCGGCCCGGACCGCGCGGCCGGAGGCCGGGGCCGAGTCGATCGCCGAGGAGGACGCCGCCTACCGCTCCGGCTCGGATCGCCTGGTCCCGCCGCCCTCGTTCCCGGCTCCGCGCCCGGGCGGCGTCAGGCCGCGCCGCGGCGGCCCCGACGAACCCGGACGGCGCGCCGGGCGGCCCGCTCCCGGACCGGGCGGCCCGATTCGCCCCGAGCCGCAGCGGCTCGTGACCAGCGACCGGGAGAGGCACTTCTCCTCGCTGCGCTTCGTCGGCCAGGCGCAGGGGACGTTCCTGCTGCTCGAGGACGAGGACGACCTGGTGATCCTGGACCAGCACGCGGCCCACGAGCGGGTCACCTTCGAGCGGCTGCGCGAGCAGCTGGCCGAGGGCCGCGTCTCCTCGCAGCGGCTGCTGGTCCCTCACGCCGTCGACCTCGGTCCGGCCGAGGCGGAGCGGATCGAAGGGCTGGCCGAGGCGCTGGAGCGGCTGGGCCTGGAGATTCAGCGCAGCGGGCCGGAGCGGATCTCGGTGCGCTCCGTGCCGGCCGAGCTGGCCGGCGCCTCGCCGGACAGGCTGCTGGCCGAGATGGTGCTGGCGCTCGAGGAGTCGCGCGACGGATCGCGCGGCGAGAGCGACGATCGCGCGCTGGCCACGATCGCCTGCCACGGATCGATCCGCGGCGGGCGCGAGGTGGGACGCGACGAGGCGATCGCGCTGCTCGAGGAGATGGATCGGATCGAGATGGCAGGTCACTGCCCGCACGGCAGGCCGGTGCTGGCCCGGATCCCGTGGCGCGAGATCCGGCGGCGCGTGGGCCGGGACTAGGAAGTGCCCGGCGCGCCCCCACCGGCTCCCGTGCCGCTGTTCGTGGTCGCCGGCCCCACCGCGAGCGGCAAGACCGAGATCGCCGTGAAAATCGCCGCGCGGCTGGACGGCGAGATCGTCGGCGCCGACTCGATGCAGGTCTACCGCCAGATGCGGATCGGCACCGCCGCGCCCAGCCG
The DNA here is from genome assembly GCA_964530995.1 of uncultured Myxococcales bacterium. Lineage (GTDB taxonomy): Bacteria > Myxococcota_A > Polyangia > JAAYKL01 > JAAYKL01 > CAZHCG01. The sequence continues at coordinate 31,171 of CAZHCG010000003.1, read as the reverse complement.
CGAGGAGCTGGGCGGCGTGCCCCACCACATGATCGGAATCGTCGATCCGGACCGGCCTTACGACGCGGTCGCCTATGCGCGGGACGCCGACCGCGCAATCGAGGGGATCGCCTCTCGCGGCCGGCGCGCGATCGTGGCCGGCGGAACCGGGCTCTACATCCGCGTGCTGCTGCGCGGCCTGCAGGGCGGCCCGCCCCCGGATCCCCGGCTGCGCGAGCGGATTTCGCAGCGGGCCGAGCGCGAGGGCTGGCCGGCGCTGCACCGCGAACTGGCCGCGATCGACCCGCCCACGGCCGAGCGCCTGCACCCCAACGACGGCGTACGCATCCTGCGCGCGCTGGAGGTCGCCGAGCAAAGCGGCGTTCTGCTCTCCGAGTGGCAGCGGCGACACCGCTTCGGCGAGCGGCGCTACCCGGCCCGGATCTGTGCGGTGGACCGCGAGCGAGAGGATCTGGATCGACGCATCGCGCGGCGAGTGGCGCTGATGATGGAGCGCGGCTTTCTCGACGAGGTGCGCGACCTGCTGGCCCGCGGGTACGATCCCTCGCTCAAGCCGCTCCAGGGGCTGGGCTACCGCCGCATCTGCCAGCACCTGGCCGGAGAGCTGAGCCTCGCCGAAGCGGCGGAGAAGACCCGCGTGGACACGCGCCGGCTGGCCCGGCGCCAGCGCACCTGGCTGCGCGGCGAAAGCGGCGTGGAGTGGATCGCTCCCGACGGGGAGGAATGGATCCGGCGCGCGCGCCGCTTTTTCGAAAGCGAATCTGAATCGGCGCGTTGAACCGGGCGGAGGAACGGTGGTACCATTCCGTCCCTCGCCAGCGCGGAGGAGGACGACGAGCGATGGCCGAAAAACGATACGACAGCCCCAATCGACTCACGGAGCGGATGGTCCGCAACGAGGATATCTTCTGCAGCCTGCTTCTCGATCACGCCAACAGCACGATCCGCGTGGTGGACTTCCGCGGAGGCAACTTCCAGACCAAGCACTCCTATTTGGAGGGCGTGCTGCTCAAGGAGGGGATGCGCAAGCTGTTCACGCTGATCGAGCGCGACGACATGAACGGCTGGCAGCGGGTCGGCTACTCCAGGGAGGGAACGATCCCGGGCTACTACAAGCGCTCCGACGCCTACGTGATGAGCCGGCTCTACGAGGAGGACGCGCCCAAGACCTCGGCGGCGGAGGACGCCTCGGAGAAGAAGGAGTTCATCGCCGAGGTCAAGGATCTCGCCGCCCAGATCTCGGGACAGAAGGGCAGCGGAATCAAGACCGAGCCGGTCGACGACGGCGGCGTGGTCGAGATCATAAAGCGCGAGCAGAAGGCCGCCCAGCAGCGCGCCGGCAAGGGCAAGAAGACCGGGCGCGGCAAGAAGGGCAAGAAGGGCCGGGCCGCGTCCAGGATCGAGCTGCCGGTCTTTCCGCAGTTCAGCCGCGAGGTGGAGCGCTACTACTTCGCCTCGCACAATCGCCGCACCAGGCAGAGCAATATCTTCGGCGCGGAGTACCAGGACTGCTTCGGCAACGCCAAGGTCGACGTCTTCTTCTCGCCGACCAACCGATCGGAGCGCTCGCTGGCCCGCTTCGGGCTGAGCGCCTTTGTCGAGTGGCTGGGCGAGCTGGGCGCGGTCGCGACGTTCTCGCTGGTGCGCGGCGACGATCTGGAGATGAACGCGGTGTACGCCAGCGCCGGCTTCCGCAACAGCGGCCTGCTCAGGCACCACTTCCTGACCGACGACGGACCGCTGGACGCGCTGCTCTGGACCCGCAAGCTCAACTGATCCGATGACGGATCGGGTGATCGATACGGCGGCGCGCTTCTCCGAGGCGATGCGGTCGGTCGCGCCGGTCTGGAGCGAGCGGCAACGCCCGGCGCGGCGGCTGATCGCCTCGGGGGATCCGTTCGATCGGCTGGTCCCCGGCCGCCTGCTGAACGAGGCGGTGGGACGCGTGCTCGACCGCGCCCCGTCCTCGGAACAACCGATCGCGCTCTTCCTCGATCGGCTGGGGGGCGGAGACGGCGCGCGCGCCGCCGCGGCTCTGATCGAGGTCCTGGCCGAGCGCTGGCCGGGCGTCTCGCTGATCCACGTCGCGTTCGCCACCCCGTCCCGCGGCGCGGGCGCGCTGGTGCGCACCACCCTGACCAGCGCGGGAGCCGCCGCGGGAGTGATGGTCGACGTGGTGGCCCACAACCGTCCGTTCGAGGGGCTGTGCCTCTCGGAGGCCGACGCCGACTACCTGCTCGGCGACGCCGACATGGTGGTAACCTACGCTCCGGGAGCCGCGGGCAGCCTGACCGCGGACTGGGAGGCGGATCGGCGCGCCGATCCGATCCTGGCCCGTTCCCACGCGGCGCTGATCTCGTTTCTGGATCCCGAGTCGCTGGTGGCCTCGTTGCCCGGGGCGGGCGAGGCGATCGCGGGCGAGCCGGGGGTCGACGCGGTGCGCTACCGGCTCGAGGTGGAGCTGGAAGGGGAGATGACCGAGCTGGGGCGAGCCGAGCTGGGCGGCGCGAAGAACGACGCCGGGGATCGCCTCTGGGTGTTGCTGGACAACGCCAAGCGCCGCAGGTACCGGGCGATCGCCGAGCCGCTCAACCGCGGCGAGGGCGCCGGGCTGCCGGTCGTCTGCCCCTGCCGCACGCTGCTGGCCGAGTCGCTGCGCGGCGAGCTGGCCGTGGAGCGGATCGTGCCGGCCGGAGCCCAGCTGATCGCGGTCGGTCGCGGCCGTTCGACGCTGTGCTGAGCGCGAAAAAATCTCGCCGGGCTGGACGAGCGCTTCGCGGTTGGGGTAGCCTGCTGGCGACGCTTGCCACTCAGGAGGATTCTTCGATGAGGATTCGGCATATGGTGCTGTTGGCGCTGGCGGCCTTTCTCGGAGCGACCGCCTGCGGGGACGACGACGAGCAGACCGCGGCTCCCGAGCAGGGCGAAAAGGCCGCCGGCAAGGCCGCCGAGACACCGGCTCCGGCCGCGCAGCCCGCCGCCGGGCAGGCGAAGCAGCCGGCCCCCGCCCCGGCCCCGGCCCCGGCCCCCGCCGGGACGCCGAGCGGAATCGATCCGGAGCGCGATTGGGAGATCCAACGGTACTGCGAAAAGCACTGCCGGGACGAATGCGCCGCAAAGGAGCATAACCGCGGCGCCTACTATCAGGCCAAGAAGACCGCGGTCGCCAAGGCGCCGTTCGAGGTGAAGATCGCACGCCTCTACCTGGACGGCGAGTGCGGCGAGGGCGACAAGCCGGAGAAGCGCAAGGACGCCGACGGGATCAGGGCGATCGTGGAGGGCGAGCTGACCTACACCGGCGGCGACATGCTCTACCGCGCGGCCTGGGACGGTTCGCTCTACCTGCGCTTCGGCGATGATCGCTACGCCGAGGTCGGTCCCAAGCAGCGCGAGCACAGCCGCTACGGCCGGACCAGGATCGTGTCCGAGATCGAGCGCGAGGTGCGCGGCGAGGATCCGTGGGTCTCGGGGCAGACGCGCGAGTTCCACTGGGAGTCCCAGGAGCTGAGCCCGGCCTTCTGCGAGGTGCTGCCCGACGAGGCCGAGGTCTACTTGGAGCTGGTCACGCGCGGGATCACCGAGGGACGCCGGCGCCACGCGCTCTCGTTCGTCCTGGTCCACTGGGAGGAGGTGGTCGGGATGGCGGTGCGCAAGCAGGTCGAGGTCGAGGTGGGCCGCAAGGAGCCGGAGCTGGAGCCGGCCGACGCGATCTACGCCAAGCTCGATCGGGCTCTCGTAACGCGGCTGACCGGAGACACCGAGTGGTTCGACCGCGACTCGGTGATCCAGCCCGACGACTACGGGCGGGGTCCGGCGGCCACGTTCCCGGTCGAGTCGACGACCAGCGAGTGGAGCGTCAAGGTGACCGGCATCTCGGACGCCCGCGAGTTCGGCGGTTACGCGCCGGACGGCGAGGACGAGTTCCTGGCGCTGGTCGACCTGGAGATCGGTTACCGGGGCGAGGAGGAGAGCGGCTCGCTCGAGAAGCTCTCGGCGCGGCTCGAGACCTCGCCCAAGCACTGGGAGCGTCCCTCCAAGAAGGCGATGGGGCAGATCGATCTCGCAGAAGAGGTGCAAAGCGGCGGATCGATCTCCGGCAAGCTGGCCTTCCCCAGGCAGCGCTTCCAGCGTCCCTTCCGGCTCGAGGTCGACGCCCCGGACGGAGAGACCGTCTACCTGGACGTGTTCAGCTACGAGCTCGGCCCGGAGCGCGCCCCCACCGGAGCCGGGGGAGAGTGAGCGTCAACCGGGGACTGCGTGGGAATCAACACCGCCGAAGGCGGGCCCGCGGACGTCACCATCGAGACCACGCCCGACCCCATCCACGAGCGCGCCTACGAGCCGGACAACACCTCCGGCGGGTGGCGGCTCGAGCTGGGCTACACTGCTCCGTGACGGCTCAGCTGTCCGCGTGCTTTTTCACGAGCTCGTCCCAGCGGGCGATTCGCTCGTCTTCCTCGCCCATCATCGCTGCGACGTGACGGCGCACGTAACCGGTGTCCAGCTCGTTCCCTCTGACCGCCACGAGGCTTTGCAGATCCACGATGTCCTTGGGCCTGAAGAACATCAGCTTGAACACGCAGAGGGCCTCGGCGGAAAGGAAGTCCGCCTCGCGTCCTTCTATCGCATGGCGCACCCTGGTGCGCTTGGCCTCCCAGGCGAAGTCGATGCTGGGGGTGAACAGGTCGACTCTGAACATGCCGTACCTCACGACGAACATTCCCTCCCGCCGGCTCGCCAGCAAAGAGGTTTCAAGATCCGTCTCGATGCCGAGGGACCGCAGAGCCTCCACGACGACGGAGATGCGCTCCGCCTCCACGAAAACATTCATGTCGACATCGACTGTGGCTCTGGGAACGCCCCACAACCCGTAGGCCAGCGCTCCCCCGATCGCGTACGGAACGCCGTGCTCCTCGAAAGCGCCGGCGATTGACAGGCCGGCCTCGAGTGGATCGCTCGGCTCAACCATTGTCGTCCCCTCCCGACCGCCGCCGCCGCGCCTCCAGCCTGAGTCGCTCGAGGGCTTTTTGGGAGCTGCGCGGGAGAGGATCCCTGTGGGACAGCACATCCTCCGCGTCCGGGCGGGAGCGCAGCATCCTGGCCGCGGCCCGGCACGCCGCGGCCAGCAGGACCAGGCGTCGCTCGGGGCTCATCTCGCGATAGGGAGCGGCCTCGGCACGCACCGACTCGTCGTCGTCGACCACCCACTCGGGCCAAGCATCGTCCATCTCCTCGAATCTAGAATTCGGAGATACGCCCGTCAACTACGGCTCGGCTCCCGCGTCTCCCGGGGGAGGCTGTTTCTCGGCTCTCGGCTCGGCTCCGGCGTCCTTTGCCGGGGCCGGGGCGGCGTCCTTCTCCCGCGGCGGTCCGGCGTCGAGGCCGGCGTCCAAGCCGGCGTCGGCTCCCTCGATCAGGTGGCGGTACTGCTCGGGCAGAAACTCCGCGTCCGGGCCGTACTCCTCGCCGGGCTTGGGCATGTAGTGCTCGATCGGCGCGTACTGCGAGCCGAGCACCCTGCCCCTCAGCACGTCGACCGGGAGCGGCTCTGTCAGCTCGTACCTGTAGCCCCGCGAGTCGAGCTCGATGAAGAACACCTGGTCGTCGCGCTCCACCTTGCGGCTGTAGCCGGCCGAGACCCGGCCCACCCTCTCGAACGGCCGGTGCCTCAGCACGAAGTCGAAGAGCCTGATCGCCAGGTGGTTGTAGAGCCGGTGGCAGCCGTGGGAAAAGCGCCTCAGGATCGAGTTGTAGTCCACCGAGCCGTGGCTGCGGATCCCGTTGTCCAGGTATTCGATCTCGCCGCTGCGCCGCTCCACCGGACGCACGTGGAAGGCCGCCACCAGCCCGTAGGCAGAAGCGTAGCCCGGGCCGAACTCGTCGTAGTTGGGCACCTCGATCAGCCGCCCGCGGCAGTAGACCTTCTTGAACAGGTCGCCGACCGGCGTGCTGTCCGGCGGCAGCCAGACCGGCCCGGCGTAGATGTCCTTCCAGACGCGCGGACCCACGTCCGAGCTCTTGTACTTGTAATACTCGTACCCGTCGGGGGCCAGCTCGGTGCGCCACGAGCCGATCGTGGTGTTCATCCTGACCAGCGGAATCTCCTGCTCGTTCCAGCGGACGAACAGCGTCAGCATCGGCATCCGCTTGCGGGGCTGGATCTTGCGCTCTCCGTCCTCGGTGTAGGGGTACTCGTACCAGACGTCGCCGCGGTCGATCTCCGCCTTCAGATCCATCGCCTCGTCGTGGTAGGGCGGCAGCTCGGGGAGCGGCACGGCGACGTGCAGCCGGTCGAAGAAGTCGTCGTCGTGCGCGGTCAGGAACTCCACCACCTCGTCCGGCGAGTTGAGATTCATGTGGCGCAGCGCGTGGGCCGAGCACTCGGCCATCAGGTTGGGCACCGGGTGCCGTTCGCCGTCCTCGTCCAGGTAGGTCGCCTTCTCGCCGTCCTCTCCCAGCGCGCTGCCGTCCTCGACGATCCCGGCGGCGTTCGCGACCCGCTCGGCGACGACGCGCACGAAGGCGTCGTAGAGCCTCTCTGTGGGCGTCTTGCCCAGCGCTTGCAGGGTCTCGTCCCCGAAAAAGCCCCAGGCGAAGATGCGGTTCTTGCGCTCGAACGAGGTCAGCGCCTGGTGGGTCTTCCAGTCCAGCCCTCCGCGGGTGACGTACTGGACCGTGCCCTCGGGGAACAGACCCTCGCACTCGAGCTGCCGCTGGGCCTCGACCAGCGCCTCGTAGCGAATGCCGATCTTGATCAGCCCCGACGAGAGCCGGTTGTTGGGATGATCGCTCAGCTCGAGCGGATCCTCCACGCCGAGCCGCTCCATCTCCTCGCGCATCCGGCGCGCGAAGTTACGCCCGCGGCGGGCGTCCTCCTCGGCGCGCTCGTTGCTCTTGTAGGCGACGAAGCCGTCGAAGCGCCGGATTTTTTCGTAGTCGATCTCGCCGAAGCAGGGCCGCTCGATCTCCTCGAGCGCCCGCTTGCGCAGCACCGAGAGGCTGGGCAGGATCCCGTAGACCTCCAGGAAGTGGCTGGCCTCCCCGCTGCCGCCCTCGAACCCGACGCCGGCGTCCTCCTCGCCGGCTCCGGCGTCGATCCCGTCCTCCCCTTCCTCCTCCTGGTCCAGGTCCAGTCGCTCTCGGATCTCCTCCTCGGAGAGACCCTGCTCGCGAAGCTCGATGATCTCGGCCTTGCGCGCCGCCTCGATCCGCCGCTCGACGATCAGCCGCGCCTCGCGCATCGTCGGCGACTCGTAGGGCCAGTCGTTGGCCAGCTTGCGGTAGACCGAGCGGTACTCGTTGGGGCGCCGCACCTCGTCCGGGCCGTCGCGCTCGGAGAAGATGTACGGCACCCAGTAGTTGCTCATGTCCACGACGGTCAGGCCGGCGGCGCGGGCCGGATCCTCGGTGGTCTCCTCGACCTCGCCGTCGCGGTAGGCCAGCACCGGCCTGCCGCCCGGGGGAGGCGGCGGCGGCTCCGCGTCGTGGTCCAACCTGGCCTGGGGCCGGGCGGCGCCGGCGTCCGGGGGCGGAACCCGCGGAGTCGAGGGCTCGCTCGAGCAGGCGGCCAGCCCCAGCCCCAGGGTCAGGGTCAGGATCGGAATTGCTTGCCAGATGCGTTGAATCATGTTCGTCTTTCGGCCGCTGTGATAGTCAGCGGACCCTAGCAACAGGGCCGCGCCCGTTCAAGCACGCAGATCGCGCCCCATGCGCGCTCGCTCGAGGTGAAAACGTTGCAAGCCCCGATCATCATTCCCGCGTTGGCATCCGTGCTCCTGTCCGCGTCGCCCGCGCTGGCCTCCTCGGGCGAGATCGCGCACTCCGCGCCGGAGATGCCTATCTACATGGTCGCTCCGTTCGTGGTGATGCTGCTCAGCATCGCGATCTTCCCGCTGGTCAGCAAGCACTGGTGGGAGAAGAACTCGAACAAGCTGATCGTCAGCGCCGTGCTGGGAGTCCCGATGCTGGGCTACCTGCTCTACCGCGCCTTCACCGAGGGCGAGGCGGCCGCGCATTTCTTCCTGCACAAGATCGAGCACGCGCTCGTTTTCGATTACGTGCCGTTCATCATCCTTCTGGGATCGCTGTTCGTGATCTCCGGAGGGATCATGCTGCGCGGCGATCTGAAGGCGACGCCGCGGGTCAACGCCGCCTTCCTGGCGGTCGGCTCGGTGCTGGCCAGCTTCATCGGAACGACCGGCGCGGCGATGCTGCTGATCCGCCCGCTGCTCAAGACCAACTCGCAGCGCAAGCACACGGTCCACACCGTGATCTTCTTCATCTTTATCGTGGCCAACATCGGCGGATGCCTGACGCCGCTGGGAGATCCGCCCCTGTTCCTCGGCTACCTGCGCGGCGTGCCTTTCGTCTGGACGTTCGGGCTGGTCCTGCCGTGGCTGGCGATGAACTCCACGCTGGTAGTGATCTATTTCATCTGGGACACGCTGGCCTACCGCAAGGAGGACCGGGCCACGCTGGCCGCCGACGCCGAGGAGGTGGAGCCGCTCAGCATCAGCGGCACGATCAACTTCCTGTGGCTGGCCGGAATCGTGGCCTCGGTGGCGTTCCTCAACCCCAACTACCTGCCGTTCATGGAGGATCAGCCCTACTTCAAGTTCATCCGCGAGGGGACGATGCTGGCGCTGGTCGGGATCTCGGCTTTGACCACGCCGCGCGGGCTGCGCCGCGACAACAGCTTCACCATGCACCCGATCATCGAGGTGGCGGCGCTGTTCATCGGCATCTTCGTCACCATGATCCCGGCGCTGATCCTGCTCGAGTACCACGGCTCCGAGCTGGGCCTGACCGAGAACTGGCACTTCTTCTGGATCACCGGATCGCTGTCTGCCTTCCTGGACAACGCGCCGACGTACGTCACCTTCTTCACCACGGCGACGGGCATGAACCTCGAGCAGGCCGCAGCGCTGGCGGGCCAGGCCGCGCCCGAGGGGATGATGTGGGTCGGCGATCACCTGATCGACGAGCAGATCCTGGTCGCGATCTCGCTGGGAGCCGTCTTCATGGGGGCGATGACCTACATCGGCAACGGCCCCAACTTCATGGTCAAGGCGGTCGCCGAGGAGTCGGGGATCAAGATGCCCTCCTTCTTCGGCTACATGATCTACTCGTGCCTGATCCTGCTGCCGCTGCTGGTGCTGGCGACCCTGATCTTCGTCGAGTAGATCCCCCCTCGAGGGGGTCGAAAACTGGATCCTCCGCCCGCGCTCGAAGTATGGTCTGCATGTGAGATGTTCACCTACAGTCGCCCGGGCGATCGCGTTCTGGATCTATAGCGTTCCGGTGCTGTTCTCGGTCTCCGGCTGCGACTCGAGCCCGCCGATCGCGCTGGCTTCGATCGAGTCGGTACAGCCCCGGGTGCTCGAGCCGGGAGACGTGCTCTCGATCGAGGGATCCGGCTTCGTCGAGGGTCCGGCCGAGTTGTCGCTGAGCGGCGAGTTCGACCCGCCCGGTCCGGCCGCCCCGGTGCGGCGGACGGTGGAGCTGCAGGCCACCGCGGTCGGCACGAACCGCCTGGAGCTGCCGATCAGCTCCGCGGTGATGGAGCGTCTCGCCGTGCGCCCGGCGCGCTTCTCCGGCGTGGTCGAGGCGGAGTTCCCGGTAGCGCTCGAGGGATCGGCCGTGCGGGTCGAGGCGCGCAGCGAAAAGCTTACGATCGAGCTGCGCCCCTCCGGCGTGGGCGTCGCCAGCGGGGCGCTCCAGCGCAGGCGGGCCGAGATGTTGCTCGACGAGATCGGCCTGGAGATGTCGGCCGGAGAGGGAGATCGCGGCCTGGTGGTGGGCGCGGTCGCTCCGGGCTCGCCGGCGGATCGCTCCGGCTTCGAGCCCGGCGACCGGCTGCTGGCCGCGGACGGCACCGCCCTGGCCTCGTTGGGAGACCTGGCCGGGCTGGATAGCGCCGAGCCCCACCGCCTGACGATCGTCTCGCAGACGGGCGAGACGCGGGAGATATCGCTGGGCCCGCTGCCGGGATCGACGCTGGCGCCGGACGAGGTGGCGGCCGTTCTGCTGAGCGCGGTCGCGCTGGGGGTGTTTCTCGCCTTCGCGGCCCCGGCCAGGCGGCGGCCAGCGCGCCACGAGCCGCGGGACGAGAGCGACCCGCTGCTGCTCTCGCTGGGAATCGGCGCGATTTCGGTTCCGATCCTGGCGCTGCCCGCCGTGGCGATTCACGGCCGGCTCGGCCTGGAGGGCACTCTCTTGTTGGTGGGAGTCTGCGCCGGCGGCGGGGCGGCGCGCGGCCTGCTCGGCGGAGGCTCCGGTCCTTCCAGGATCCTGGATGCAGTGCTGCGCCCGCTGGCTCCGCTCTCGGCGCTGGGCCTCGCCGCTGTGTTCGGCTCGAGCTTCGACTTGAGCGGGCTGGTCGCGGGACAGAACGGCTCGCCGTGGAGCTGGTACGGTTGGACCAACCCGGCGGCGGCGATCGCGACCGCGGCCGCCGTGGCGCTGATCTGGCCGCGCGCCGGCGGGGAAGGAAGCGTCGCGCGGCGGGGCTCGCGAATCGCGAGCTGGATCGCTGCGCTGTCCGGAGCGGCGACGATCGCCTGCTGCTCGCTGGGCGGCTGGGGCGTGCCCGGCGTGCCGCTCTCGAGACTGGCCGAGAGCCCGGGCTGGATGCTGGCCGGGGTCGCACTGTTCACCGCCAAGTGCTGGCTGGTGCTGCTCGCGGCTCGCTGGGCGGCCGGCGCGGATCTGTCCGAGCGGCGCGGCCGGCGCGGTGCGGGCCGCGCCGCCGGCAGAATCGCGATCCCGGCGGCGGCGCTCGCGGCCTCGCTGACGCTGGCGCTGGCCTGGGAGTGGGCCGAGCTACCGCCGCGCCTCGTCTCGGCGGGACACGTGCTGGCCGCCGCGACCACGATCGCGCTGGCCACGGCGCTGACTCTGCGCTGGATCGCTCGGCTGCGGCCCGGCGACGCGAGCGCGGCTATTCACCTGCCAGCTTCCGGCGGAGCTCCTCGACGATGACCGGGTGAACCAGGTCCTCGATGCTGCCGCCGAGCCTGGCGACCTCCTTGACGTTCTGCGAGCTGACGAAGAAGTTTTTCTCCGAGCTCATCATGAACAACGTCTCGAGATGGGGGCTGAGCTTGCGGTTCATGTTGGCCATCTGCAGCTCGTACTCGAAGTCGGCGACGGCGCGCAGCCCGCGCAGAATCGCGCTGGCGCCGCGCCTCACGGCGTAGTCCACGGTCAGTCCCTCGAAGGAGTCCACCTCGATCCGCGGCTCGTCCTCCAGCGCGTGGCGGATCATGCCGAGGCGCTCCTCCACGGAGAACATCGTCCGCTTGCGGCTGTTGCGTGCGATCGCGACCACGAGGCGATCGAAAACGGTCAGCCCGCGGTCGATGATGTCGAGGTGTCCGTTGGTCAGCGGGTCGAAGGATCCGGGGTAGACGGCGAGTCGTTCCTTCACGGTCTCGGTTCCTCCTGGGCCGAAAAGCTGGGCTCTTTCTCGGCGCGCAATACGGTCAGCTCGGTGTCACCATAGCTTCTGTTCCAGGTGGTTCGCAAGCCCCGCGGCGACTCGAGCCGGCCGCCGCTGCGGCTCTCGACCGCGACCAGCGCTCCGTTGGCCAGCAGGGCGCCGTCGGTCAGCGCGGCGAGTGCCACGACCAGCGCGGCGCGATCGTCGTAGGGCGGATCGAGGAAGACCAGCTCGAAGCGCTCGCCGGCGGAAGACAGCCTCCGGAGCGCCGCCTCGGCCGCGCCGGGGACGATCCTGGCCGAGTCGGAGAAGCCGGCCAGCTCCACGTTGCGCCGCAGGACTTCCAGCACCCGCCGCGAGCTCTCGACCAGCACCGCCCCGGACGCGCCCCGGCTCAATGCCTCGAGGGCGAGCGCGCCGGTGCCGGCGAACAGATCCAGCGCGCGGGCGCCGCGCACCGCATCTCCGAGGCTGGAGAACAGCGCCTCGCGGACGCGATCCGAGCTGGGGCGCACCTCGCGGCCGCGGGGAACGAGCAGCCTGCGTCCCCTGGCCGTTCCGGCGATGATCCTCATCTCTCTCCTCCGCCGCCGCCCGGCGCGATCCGGCCCAGCATAGCGCAACCGGGACGACCGTGTCTCGCGGTGTTGTGAGCATTCCGAAAAGCAGAGTTCGGATGCTGGAAGACGACCCCGCCGGCACGGCGTTCCACCCGGGCCGCAAAGGCGCAAGGCGTTCTCGAGGGCGCCGACTCCGTCGCGGTGAGCGACTCCATGTCTACTGTTTGGGTTTCGTCGTCGATTGGGATAAGGTATTCGGTGACTTGGAACATGCGGACCGCTCCGGGGCGCGCCTTTTTGTCGCGGGTCTTCCGGGCGGCGCGTTCACCCAGGGAGGTCACCCGAAGTGCCGTTGACTTGCAAGATGTGCGGGACGCAGAACAAGGACGGTGAGCAGTTCTGCTCGGCGTGCGGCAGCCCTCTCTCCGGTGATCAGGGTCAGCCGGCGCGCCGCGAGCCCGAGAAGAAGAAGGCCCCGGCCAAGACGATGCTCGGCGTGCCGGCCGCGGGCGCGCAGCAGCAAGCGCCTCCCACCGCCAGGCCCGCTCAGCCCGCCCAGCCCGCCCAGCCGGCTCAGCAGCCGAAGAAGGCCCCGGCCAAGACGATGCTCGGCGTGCCGGCCGCGGGCGCGCAGCAGCAGCCGTCCGAGCCGGCTCCGGTCGCCGAGCCGGCTCCGGTCGCGAAGCCGAGCGGACAGCAGCCCTCGCAGCAAGCGCCGGCCGGCGGCGGCTCTGCTCGCGACAAGCGGACCGTGTTGGGCATGCCCGCAGTGACCGGGGAGGATCCGAAGCAGGCGGGCGGGGGAGACTCCGGGCGGCAAGCCGCAAAGCAGGTGGCGTCACAATCTTCCGCAGAACCCGCACCGGGGTCGCCGAAACCCTCCGGAGGGCCAGCACCGGCTTCGCCCGATCCCAACGAGACGCCGACCCTGGACGACATCCAAGCTCCTTCCGATGAGGATCTCTCCCGGCAGGAGGCCAGGAGGAGATCCGCGACCGAGCCGCTCGAGCCCGCGCAGCGCAGCGCTCCCCAGCCGGCGGGAATGGACGACTGGGACGAAGACGAGCCCGCGCCCGCTGGCAAGGGCTCCGGCGTGCTGGTGGCGTTGATCGTGGGAGGGATCGTCGTCGTCGCCGGGCTGGCGGCGCTGATCTACCTGCTGGTGTTCGCCGACTCGGGCGGCGGCAGGCCCCAGGTCTTTCCCAGCGCCGACGGGGAGAGCCTGACCGTGGTGCTGCCGATCCCCGACGCCCCCGACGGCGCCGCGGTCCAGGTCCGGGGCGAGCAGGTCCCGGTCGTCTCCGGACAGGCCAGGTTCGACCTGCCGATGAGCGAGCTGTCGCTGGGAGAGAACAACGTCCAGGTGAGCTACGTCGAGCCCGGCGGCGCGCCGGAGAAGCTGAGCTTCCCGGTCGTGCTGCGTCATACCGTCGCGACCGACCTGTCCGGGCTGACCACGGCCGAGCCGTACTTCGAGGTCGCCTTCCAGGTCGCCCCGGGCAACGAGCTGGCCGTGGGTGGGCAGAAGGCCAAGCTGGTAAACGGCGCCTTCGAGCTGCGCGTTCCGCTGTCCAGGCTCGAGGGAGCAGAGAACTCCGAGGGAGACAATTTGATCGAGAGGATCCCGTTCCAGCTTACCGGTCCGGACGGGACCACCGAGCAGGGACAGCACGTGGTGGCGATTCCGCTGGCCAGGCTCCAGATCGACCGGCCGACCGACGGCGCCGTGGTCGAGATGGAAGAGGTGACCTGTGCCGGCGCGACCGAGGAGGGCGCCCGGGTCACGGTCAACGGCGAGCCCGCGGCCGTGACCGCGACCCGCTTCAGCACCAGCGTGCCGCTCGACGAGTTCGGCGAGCACGTGATCGAGGTCGAGGCGCGCGCCCCGGAGAAGGCGCCCCGCGAGCGTCGAATCGAGGTCACGCGGGTTGAGAGCCTCGACGGTGCCGTCGAGGAATGGGCCGAGGACGCGAATCGCAAGCTGGATTATCCGACCATCGCCCGCGATCCCGACCTGCACACCGGCAAGAAGGTCGTGCTAAGCGGCAGAGTGGTCAACATGAGCACGGAAAAAGGCGTGACCGCGATGCTGCTCTACATCGGCGAGGGCTGTCCCGCCGGGGCGCGCTGCGCCGTGTACGTCACGTTCCGCGGCGAGACCCGGGCCGGACTGCAATCGCAGGTCGACGTCTACGGTACGGTCAAGGGCAAGCGGGGCGTGGAGCTCCGCGGGGGCGAAAAGGAGACCATGCCGGCCGTCGACGCCGCCTACGTGCTGCTCAGCGAGGACGACGAGAAGAAAAAACGGCGCAGGCGTTGAGCTCGATCGCGAACGACGACGGTCGATAGGTGATCTCTTGGTGGAATGTCCCAACTGCCACGCGACCTACGACGAGCCGGTAGCGTTCTGCGGAACCTGCGGGACGCGGCTGGCGACCGAGGGCGCCCCCGCGCGCGCGGCGGACCCGTTGATCGGCGTCGTTATCGATGATCGCTACCGCTTGGTCGACCTGATCGGCAGGGGAGGGATGGGGGCGGTCTACCGCGTCGAGCACGTCAAGATGGGCAAGGTCATGGCGATGAAGCTCCTCCACGGGGAGCTCGGCCAGGACCAGGAGGTCGCCAAGAGGTTTCGCCTCGAGGCCGAGGCCGTCAGCCGCCTGACCCACCTCAACACCGTCTCGGTCTTCGACTTCGGCTCCCACCAGGGAATGATGTACCTGGTGATGGAGTACATCGAGGGCCGGGACCTGGCCGAGGTGCTGCGCTTAGAGGGCCCGATGCCTGCGGCGCGGGTCGCCCACGTGCTGGTCCAGACCTGCTCGGCTCTGATCGAGGCCCACGACAAGGGGATAGTCCACCGCGACATCAAGCCCGAGAACATCCTGGTCTCCCAGCAGTACGACTACCCGGACTTCGTCAAGGTGCTCGACTTCGGGCTGGCCAAGCTGCGCGACGTGCGGGAGGCGACCAAGATCACCAAGGAGGGGAACCTGGTCGGCACGCCGTACTACATGGCGCCCGAGCACATCCGCGGCGATGGGGTCGACGCGCGCTCGGACGTCTACTCGCTGGGAGCTGTGATGTACAAGCTGCTGACCGGCGAGACGCCGTTCTCCGCCGACACGCCGATGGGCGTGCTGACCAAGCACCTCACCGAGAAGATCGACCCTCCCTCCCAGTGCTTTCCCCAGCGAAAGATCCCGTCCGAGGCCGACCGGATCGTGCTGCGTGCGATGGCCAAGACGCCCGAGGAGCGCTACGCCTCCGCCGAGGAGATGCGCCGGGAGATGGCGGAGCTGTCCGTGCGCCTCGACCCGGAATCCCGGCACCAGCGGCTCTCGGTGGGAGACGGAATCCCGAGCGCTGGCGAGGCGGCGGAAAGGGTGGAGGCCGCCGACGAGGCGACTCCGGTCACGCAGTTCCCGGCGCCATCGGTCGCGGTCGAAGCCGAAGCGCAGTCGCGGCGGAGCACTCGACCCTCGACGGTCACCGTCGGCGCCCGCGAGGTGACGCTGGGAACCCGCGAGGACGTGATCCACTTCGAAAAACGCCTGAGACGCAAGCGCGTCGTCACCGCCGTGTCCCTCTCGCTGCTGGCCGCGGCCGCGATCGCCGCCTGCGCCTACTGGGCGCTGTTCGTCCACGGCGCCGACGACAGCCTGGCGAACGCCGAGACCGAGCCCAACGACTCCCCGGCGACGGCGGATCCGCTCGCGGCGGGAATCCGGCTGACCGGTACGATCTCCAAGCCCGACGGCCGTCAAGACGTCGACTGGTACAGGCTGAGCTCGCCGGATCCCGCGCAGGGAGCGTGGGGGCTGCAGGTCGACGTGAGCGGCGTGCCCGGTCTCGACCTCGGCCTGCAGCTGGTCGATCCGTCGCAGGAGGATCCGCTGGCGCGGGTCGACGGAAACGGCCAGGGGGGCGGCGAGTCGATCCCGCCGCTGCGAGTCGAGATTCCGGAGGTCTACCTGCTGGTGCAGGAGATGCGCCGTCCCGGCGTGCCGCCCAGCAGCTTCGCCGGGGCGGCTTACGCGGTTTCGTACCAGACCTATGCACCCGAGTTCTTCGAAACAGAGCCCAACGACACTCGTGCCCAGGCCAGTCCGATCCGGGTCGGCGCGACCAAGAACGGCATAATCGAGGTCTTCTCCGACACCGACTGGTACTGCCTGCCGGCCAGCGCCCGGGCGAGCTCGGTGACGGTCACTCCGATCCCGGATGTGCAGATCCGGCTCGGCTTTCTGCTGGGCCCCTGGAACGAGGAGCGAGTCGTCGAGGAGCAGGGAACCGGCCAGGGGCTGACCGCCGCGATTCCGGAGGGCCCCGGTCCCGTCTGCTTCGTCCTGAAGGCGATCAGGCGTGTCCAGCTGATGGATCGACCGGCCGAGTCGACGCTGATGGCTCCCTACCAGATCACCGTCAAGTGAGAACCCCTCTTTTCGACTACGATCTCCCCGGCGAGCTGATCGCCCAGCGTCCTTCGGCGCGGCGCGACGGCGGACGGTTGATGGTGCTTCCGCCGCAAGGGGGCGAGCTGCTGGCGCGAATCTCCGATCTGCCGGCGCTGCTGCCCGACGGGGCGTTGCTGGTGGCCAACGACAGCCGCGTGATCCCCGCCCGCCTGCGCGCGCGGCGTCCCAGCGGCGGCGCGGTAGAGGTGCTGCTGGTGCGGGAGCTGGAGGCGGGCGCGAACAGCTGTCGCTGGCGAGCTATGGCGCGTGCGAATCGTTCCCTGCGTTCCGGAGACAGGATCGACCTCGCCGGTGCAGAGAGCGAGGTCGTCGGGCGCTCGGAGGACGGCTACCTGACGCTGGAGATCGGAGAAGGAGCCGCGGTCTTCCGCCGGCGCGTCGAGCGGCGCGGCGAGGTTCCGCTCCCCCCCTACATCCGGCGCGCGCCGGAGCGGGACGACCGGCAGCGCTACCAGACGGTCTTCGCCCGCGAGGACGGCTCGGTGGCCGCGCCCACGGCCGGCCTGCACCTCAGCTCCGAGCTGCTGGAGGAGATCTCCCGCGGCGGGCACGAGGTCGTGTTCGTCACCCTGCACGTGGGACCCGGGACCTTCCGGCCGATCGCGACCGACGAGATCGAGGACCACCGCATGGACGCCGAGGCCTACAGCGTCGGCGCGAGGGAGGCGGCCGCGATCCGGCGCGCGCGGGACGAGGGCCGTGCGGTGATCGCGGTCGGCACGACCGTGGTCCGCGCGCTGGAAGGACTGGCGCTGGAGAACGGCCGGCTCGAGGCGGGTCGCGGCTTCACCGAGCTGTTCATCGCGCCGCCGTTCGATTTTTGCGTGGTCGACGGTCTGCTGACCAACTTCCACCTGCCGCGCTCGACCCTGCTGTGCCTGGTGGCCGCGCTGGCCGGACGCGAGCGCCTGCTGGAGGCCTACCACCGCGCGGTGCGAGAGCGGTTTCGCTTCTACAGCTACGGAGACGCGATGCTGGTGCTGCCGCGGAAAGGAAGCGGGAGATGAGCGACGGCTTCTCGTTCTCGGTCGAGGCGGTAGACGGCCGGGCCCGGCGCGGCACGCTGCGCACGCCGCAAGGCCGATCGCCGACCCCGGTGTTCATGCCGGTCGGAACCCGAGCCGCGGTCAAGGCGCTCGACCCCGACGAGGTGCGGGCCAGCGGCGCCTCGATCGTGCTGGGCAACACCTACCACCTGTTGCTGCGCCCCGGCCCGGAGCTGATCCGCCGCGCCGGCGGGCTGGCGCGCTTCATGGGATGGGAAGGGCCGACGCTGACCGACTCGGGCGGCTTCCAGGTCTTCAGCCTCGGCGAGCGGGTCCGGATCGACGACAACGGCGTGGTCTTTTCCTCGCACATAGACGGGACGCGGATCGAGCTGACTCCAAGGCGGGCGATCGAGATCCAGGGCGCCCTGGGATCCGACATCGCGATGGCGCTCGACGAGTGCCCGCCGGGAGAGGCGGACCGCGAGCGGCTGGCGCGCGCCGCGGATCGCACCGCGGCCTGGGCGCGGCGCGCGCTGGAGGTCGAGCGTCCCGCCGGGCAGGCGCTGTTCGGGATCGCGCAGGGGGGTACGCACGAGGACCTGCGGCTGGCTCAGATCGAAGAGCTGTCCGCCCTGCCGTTCGAGGGTCTGGCGCTGGGAGGGCTGTCGGTCGGCGAGCCGACCGAGGAGATGTACCGCGTGCTCGAGGCGGTCGCGCACCGTATGCCCGCCGAGCGCCCGCGCTACCTGATGGGCGTCGGCGGGCCCGAGGACATCCTGGCGGCGGTGCGCTCGGGGATCGACATGTTCGACTGCGTGATGCCGACCCGCAACGCGCGCAACGGCCAGGTGTTCGTCCGCGGCGGGAGGATCAACATCAAGCAGGCCCGCTGGGCCGAGGATCCGCTGCCCCTCGACCCCGCCTGCGAGTGTCCCTGCTGCAGGCGCTTCGATCGCCGCTACCTGCGCCACCTCTACCTGGCCGGAGAGATGCTCGCCGCGCGCTTGATGAGCGTGCACAACCTGCACCACTACGGAGAGATGATGCGCGGCGCCAGAGAAGCGATCGCCGCCGGCGACCTCGACGCTTTCATCGCGAGCTGGCTGGCCCCGGGAGAAGATCTGCAAATCTCCTAGCCCGGTTTCTCGTCAACTTTCCGAATCTCCAGGATCGCGGATATGGGGCAAGCGCTTCGAAAGGTGCTCACACCAACTTCCAACGGGATCGAATTTCCGTTGTGCCCACGGACGACTCGGCGACAGTCCCTCCCTCGATCAGAGCGATGCGCGAGCAGACCCGATCGGCGAAGTCCAGGTCGTGGGTGGCGATCAGCTGGGCAGAGGTCTGCGCGCAGAGCAACTCCGCCAGCTCGAGCTTGCCGGGAGGATCGAGGCCGGCGGTCGGCTCGTCCAACAGGAGCAACGGGGGCTCGGTAACCAGCGCGCCGGCCAGCGCGACCCGTTGCTTCTGACCGTGGGACAGGTGATGCAGTGGCGTATTCCCGAGTGTGCCGATACCGAATCTCTCCAGGGCATCTTCCGCCAGCTCGAACGACTCTCCCCGGCTCCTCCCCGCCTGGAGAAGGCCGAAGGCGACGTCCTCGATCGCCGTGGGAAAGAGGAGCTGGTCCTCGGGCACGTTGAACAGGAACCCGATCTTGCGACGGATCTCGCCGACGTTCCGGCGGTCGAGCGTTTTCCCGCAGATTTCGATTTCTCCTGCATGGGGTACGAGACCGACGAGCGACATGAGGAGCGTGGTCTTGCCCGTTCCGTTGAGCCCGACCAGCGCCACGCGCTCGCCCTCCTCCACGGAGAAGGAGACGTCGGAGAGCGTCGGAGCCGCATCCGGCTCGTACCGTACCGTGATCTTCGCGCAACGCAACGCCTCCGGCATCAGAACCCTCTCCAGACGCGGAGCGCCGCGGCCCCGGCCACGGTCGCCAGGGCCAGGCCGATCGCCGAGCGATCCCTCCAGGCGATGGGGAGAGATCCCAGATCACCCGGATCCCGTTCGCAGTAGCCGCGCAGCTCCATGGCGGCGCCGACCCGCTCGGTCCGCTCCACCACTCGCGGCAACCAGACCCGGGGCAGCGAAGCCAGCACCCGTAGACCGGTTCGGTAGCCGGTCGTTCCGCTGCGCACGGCGATGGCCGAGGCGATCTGGCGAGTTTCGTAGACCAGGCTCGTAGCCTGGTGCACGATCTGGATCAGCACCGCCGCAAGGACACCGGGGACCGGGAGACGGCTCATCCCTTGTCGCAACGCGCTTGCCGACAGCGCGCTCGCCGTGCAGACCGACGTTAGCATGGCGGTCACACCGCGAAAGAACACGTTCCAGGACACGGTGAGAGCTTCCATCCAGCCCCTGCCGGCCGACGGGTCGCGGATCAGCGGGACGAGGAGGAAGTAGGGAAGAAACAGGGCGAGCCCGAGGAGCAGGGTCGATCGGAGAACCGGAACGGGCGGCCCAACCAAAGCGGTCCAGGCGACGACCACGAGCGTGATCGCGACCGCGCCTTCCCAGCGTGTCGCAGGAGCGACCATGCAGTTCGCGAAGACCGACACGCCGCAGATGAGCCGCGCCTGCGGGACGAGTCTCTTGACCGGACCGCGCGCGCTGCCCCAGATGTCGTGCCAGGACGTCCTCATCGATTTCGCGATGCTCTTTTCGCCGACACGAGGTACCGCTCTCCGTCGTCGACGACCTCGTAAGGACGGAAACCGTGCTCCTCCAGCGTCCGCGCAGTCCGTACGGCGGGGACGAGCACGTCGTTTGCCACCGCCTCGCCGGCCGAGGCGTGAATCTCGTTGACGGTCGCGCGAGAGGAAAGGTGCCAGACGTGCAGCACGCCGCGGGGACGAAGGATTCTGTCGATCTCGTCGATCACCGCGTCGGGATCATCGAAGTGCGGCCAGACCGAGAAGCAGATGACCCGATCCACGGAGCTCTCGTCGATGGGGATGCGCGTCGCGTCGCCCACGTGCCACTCGACCCGGGGATCCGCAACCTTCTGGCGTGCCTTTGCGACCATCGCAAAGGAGATATCGATCGCCACCACGCGCCCGTCGCGTGAGAGCCTGTCCAGCAGGGCGCGGGTCAGGTTCCCCGTACCGCAGCCCACGTCGGCGACGATCTCTTTGGAGGTGACTCCCAGCTCGTCGAGGCCGCGCGACAGCCTTCCGGCCACGACCTCCAGGTCCTCCCAATCGTCCCACTTTTCAGCAATCCCATCGAAGAACTCCACTTTCGCTTCAGTGCTCATTCGCGACTCCTTTCCCCGAGCGCGCCACGCGCCGCCTGGCGGGCCTGCTGGTCCTGGCGATGACCGGCACCACCGCGACCATCAGGACGATCCCCGGCCAGCCGCTCAGGAACGACAAACCCGCCATGAAGCCGGCGGGCAGATCGATGAAGAGAGAAAAGAGATAGACGAGCCCGACGTAGAGCGCTCTTCCCAGGATCAGCGCCGGGATGAGCACTAGCCACTCGTTGACCCGAGGCCAGCGCGTGCACGTCCAGGAGATCAGCGCAGCCATCGCGGCCAGCTCCAGCGACATGAAGACAGCCACAGGCGGAAAGAAAGGTGGCATCCCGGTTACCGCTCCGGACAACGGCGGTGCGACGATCGCGGTCGACGCCGCAGCCAGCGGGCGCACGAAGTACGCCAACGCCACCAGCGGCAGGTACATCGGCATGAAGATGTGCCCCAGGTGCAGCACGTGGAAGATCACCGGGAGCAGCAGCGCAGCCGCTCCGAACACCCCGCAGAAGGCCAGCTCGCGAGCCGAAAGGCGCACTCTCATATCAGCCCCACCTTCAACCCGGCGAGAACGTGGAAGCCGGGCATGGGATAACCCTCGACGAAGGCGTAGCGTCTGTCGAGAAAGTTGCGCAAGAAGAGGTAGGGCTCGAGGGTGAATCCCCGCTCCGAAGAGGTGTAGCGGTAGCGGAAGGCCAGATTCATGGCAAAGGGGTCGTCGAGCGGGTCGCGGCCGTAGTTGGACATGTAGAGCCCGTGAACCCACTCTCCGGTCAGGCTGCCGCCGACGAAGTGCGGGGTGAACTCGTGACTCGCCTCGAGGGTGAAGTCGAGCTTGGCCTGCGGGTTCTGGCGCGTGTATCGACCCACGTCCCGCCAGTCGCCGCTGACGAACATCGAGATCGGTCCGAGACGACGTACGCCCGCTCGCCCCTCGACGCCCCATATGACGATGTTGTCGATGTTGACCACCTCCGCCGTGGGCCAGGCGCCGAAGTACCGGATCATGTCGTCCGACTGGGTGCGATAGCCGCTGCACGAGACCTCGAAGTGCTCGGCCTCGTAACCCAGGCCGAAGTCCCAGTTCAGCGAGTATTCGGGACGCAGATCCGGATTTGCCGTCGGAAACGGCAGGTAGAGCTCGCGGATCGTCGGCTGGCGGAAGTTGCGGGCGATCCGCGTGCGGGCGTAGAGACCCCGGTAGACGTCCCAGCGGGCGCCGCCCTTGTACAGTAGCACGGGTCCGTAGGTGAGGCTGTTGAGGAAGCGGGCGCCGGCGACGATCGACAGCTGCGAAACGGGCCGGAATGTGATCTGCCCGTAGGCCGACAGGTCGGTAAGCCCCTGCACCGGCGTGCGCTCTTCTTCGGCGCGGTTTTCCACCCGTCCGTCCACGTGCTGACCGCCGAGCCCGAGCAGGAGCCGGGTCGTCGAATGGAGCCTGAGATCGATCTCGGCGTTGCCGCCCGCGAGATGGTCCCGGGAGAAGAAGCCGTCGTAGAGGCGGTGGACTCCGAGGTTGAAGAACGGGGTGACGGTCAGGCGCATCGGATCGCGTTTCCACTCGAGCCGAAGCGACGTGTTGTTTCTCCACACGTCGTACCAGTGCCCGGTATGGGGGTGAGTCACCGGGCCCGGGTCGGTTCCCTCCAGGTGGACGACCTTGTTTCGCGCGGTGAGCCTGAGCCCGGGTTCGAAGCGGTAGCGGGCGGCCAGGTGACCGACGATCTCGTTCCCCCCGGCCCCGTCTCTGTGCCCCTCCGTGCTGACCGCGTGAAACGCCCCCGCCAGGTCCAGGTCCCCCGTCCTGCCGAGCAGCGAGGCCGTCTCCCGCACGGTCGAGTAGCTGCCGTAGGCCGCGTCGTTGAGGATCTCGAATCCCTCCGCATCGCGCCAGCGGTTGCGCAGCGCCACCACGCCGCCCATCGCGTTGCTGCCGTACAGCACCGAGTCGCCGCCCTTGATCACCAGCGCCTCGTCGATCAGAAAAGGAACGTACGCATCCGGGATCGGATGGCCGAAGATCCCCATGTAATCCGGGACGCCGTCCTCGACGACCAGCACCTGCGTGTTGGGGCTTCCGCCCAGGCCCCGGATGTAGATGCCGCCGGTCGCGCCGTTGGCCACACCGTGAAACGAGCCGCGTCCCGGCACGTATATGCCCGCGTTCTCCTGGGAGAGGGCCTCGAGCGTGCTGGCTCGAACGCTGTCCCTCAAGTGTTCGCCGGCGACCTCGAAATCGTCCTGGGTGCGGTCTCGCGCGATCGGCCGCCTGGCGCTGACTGTCGTCTCGTAGGCGCGATCGACGACCGGGAAGTCTGCCGGGAAGCTCGGCTGGTCTGCATCTGCGTCGCCTTGCGCCCCTGCATCACTGTCGAGCGGCTGATCGCCGGTCGCCGACGGCACGCCGGCGTCGGCGGGGTCCTCGGCGCGCGCGGGCGATGCATCTGCCAACCCGGCGGCGATGGTCAGGGCGATGGAGATCGCGGATCTCAAGACGGATCACCTCTGACTCAATGCCCGTAGGGTCCGGGCACGGTGAAATCCTGCTCGATGTCGTCCGCGGTGATCTCGAAGAGGTGAAAGTCGCCGTAGCCGACTCGCTTGACCGAGATCGTCTGGTAGTTGAACCAGTTAGGCTCCTCGTTCGTCAGATCCGTATCGATACCTTCGTCGCTGTCGAGATCCTGGTCGGTATCGCATGTACAGACGTCGTCGAGCGTGCCGTCCTCTGCCTGCTCCTGGCAGTAGGACTCGGCATCGAGCTTTTTTAAGTGAATTCTGTCATTCCCCGGCAGACACCTGCCCGGAGAGGTCGCCTCTTCGAAAGCGATGACCTCGTCCCAGACGCACCCGTTGAAGCTCACATCCTTGATCAGGACGTGCTCGTTCGTCCGGTTGACGACCACGACCTCTGGATATGCGAGCTCGCATCCGCCGACCAGGAGCGCCACCGCCAGCGACCAGCGGCACCCCAGTCTTGCCGAGAGCCTCGCGAGCGGGTCCGCGGAGAACATCAATCGAGGCACTGCGCGTTCTCGGTTTTCTGCTCGTAGGGCTCGAAGCCGTAATCGGGCCACAGGGACAGGATCCTGTCGTACAGCTCCTGGGGGATGGGCTGCACGCCCTCGGGTGGACACGGCCCCTGGTGGTTGGGCAGGTTGATCTCGATCGTCCGCGTCTGACCGTCCACGACCTCCTCCTCGTTCTTGCTGGCGATCGGCAGGCAGTTTTCGGGCGCGCAGCTGGGATCGTCCCAGGCCGCGACCATCAGGACGTAGTCCAGCCCCGGGACGACCTCCTGCTCCGCGCTGCTCTCCCCGATGTCTATGGTGCCGAACTCGACATCGAGGTAGGAGGACTCGCAGATGGTCCACGGCGGCTGGAAGTCCATCTCCGGGTTGTCGAAATCGTTTTTGATCTGGACGGTCGCCGAGCCTTCGTCCTCGGGATCGCAACCTGTCACATGAGCCATGAATACCATGCAAGTCACTGTCAACATCCATTTCACTGTGATGTCATTCATTTTCGAACCTCGCTTTCTCTGTGATCGCTGTGTTACCTTCTGTAAAAACGTAATACCAAAGCCACGGCAAGAGGTCGTTTGTCAAGCGATTTCGTGCTCGGCCAACGGTGCGCTTGCCTTACTCTTCTCTGTTTGGTACATAGCGGCGCCCGGCGCGCGGAGGGCCGTTAGCTCAGCTAGGTAGAGCACCGGACTTTTAATCCGTAGGTCGAAGGTTCGATTCCTTCACGGCTCACAGCGACGATCGCGATTGAAAAGAGATCGAAACGCGACTAGGCCCCGTCGTCTAGAGGTGAGGACACCGGCCTTTCACGCCGGCGGCACGGGTTCGATTCCCGTCGGGGTCGCCGTTTTCATTCGCTGTCGTCCGTATCTCTCCAGCTGTGCCCGCAGCGCCGGCAGACCCGGCCGCTCCTTCCCAGCAGGCGGGAAAGCCAGCCACGGGCTTCGGGGTCGCGGCGCCGCTCGACCAGCGGGCTGCCGCACGCCGGACAGCGCTCGCCGGCGGCCGCCGCGCCGGTGTCGATCACGTCCTCGTCCGCGTGATCGAACGGAGGTACGGTCTCTTCGCCCGCCTCTTCGCCCCGCTCGTCGGCGGCGCGCTCCAGGATCCCGGCGGCGCGCTCGGCGTCCTCGGGCCTGACCTGGATCCGCACCCCCTCTCCGCCGGCAAAGCCGAAGACGTTCATTCCCCCCAGGTGCTCTCCGATCACGAAGGCGAGTATCCCCTCCCCGTCGAGCCGCATCTTGGCCAGCCGGGCCTCGATCGGGGTGTCGAACCAGGCTATGTCGACGAGCTCGTCGGACACGGCTTCCCTCTATCCGGACGGCCTGTCGCGAAGGCGTCGAGCGCTCAGCTCTCGCCGCGCGCGGCCTTGAGCCTGGATACGGCCATCCCGATCTGGATCGCGCCGATGATCGTCAGCACCCAGAGGGCCACCGGAATCTGGACCAGCGTCAGGATCGCCCAGGTGATCAGCACGCCCTTGCTGGGCGGCTTGACGTCGAGGTCGTGGCGCTGGGCGTACTTGCGGTACTCGGTGGCGAACCCGGGCAGCACCACGAACAACCAATACAGATTGAAAAACGGGATGAACAGAAAGCCGACCGCCTTGCCGGTGCTGATCGGGCTCTGCTCGTCCTGGATCGAGCTCCAGGCGTAACCCACCATCCAGATGAAGAACCCCGTTCCGATCAGGATCGGAATCGGCAGCGCCAGGGCCGCCTCCTCGGTCGCGCGATTCTGGGCCAGCAGCGACAGGAAAAACGTCGTCACCTGGCTGGCCGCGATGAAAAACGTGAACAGAAACGTCATTGCTCTCCCCTTTGCCGAGTGTCGTACGGAAGCTCGAATCTAGCACGATTCCGTTCCCGCGGGGATACGCCTTTGGGGTTTATCTTTTTCCCCCGACGGGATACAGGCTCGCCCAGAGCAGCCGCGGCTACGTCCGCTGGACGAGCCCGATGCACGATCATCGATGAAGGAGCCCAGCGTGATCGATTCCCTGCCACCTCCGCGCCCCAGGCGCTCGCCGGTTCCGGTCGGCGTGAGCGGCTTCGCCCTGCGCCTGCCGCCCTACCGGGTGCTGCTCGACGACTGGTGCGACTGGACCGGAGCCTCGGCCGACAAGATCCGATCCACGGTCGGTCGCAGCTTTCGCGTGCTCGGTCCGCGCCAGAATCTGTACACGCTGGCGGCGGGCGCCGTGCTCGACCTGATCGCGCGCTACGACGTCGACCCGCGCACGGTCGGCTACCTGGCGCTGGGCACCGAGTCCAGCAGCGACAACTCGGCCGGAGCGATCATCGTCAAGGGGATGGTCGATCGCGCCCTGGAGCGGCTGGGGCGGCCGCGCATCTCGCGCCACTGCGAGGTGCCCGAGCTGAAGCACGCCTGCCTGGGCGGCGTCTACGCGCTCAAGGGCGCGCTGCGCTACCTGGCCACGGACGGCGCCGGCCGGCGGGCGATCGCGGTCAGCGCCGACGTCGCCGAGTACGAGCGGGGCAGCTCGGGGGAGCCGACACAGGGCGCCGGCGCGGTCGCGCAGCTGGTCGAGGAGCATCCCGGGCTATACGAGGTCGACCTGCGCGAAGCGGCGTCGGCGGCCGCCTACCGCGGAGTCGACTTCCGCAAGCCGCACGGCCGTCATCTGGCCGCAGCACCGCCCCGAGGTGCGATTCGGCTTCCCGACTACCCGATCTTCAACGGCAAGTACTCGACGATCTGCTACACCGACGAGGCGCTGCACGCCGTGGCCCGGCTGCTGCGCAAGATCGGGCTGACCGCCCGCGAGCTGTTCCACCGCATGGACGCGGCCTTCTTTCACCGGCCCTACCACCGCCTGACCGCCAACGTGCTGGCCGCGCTGTACGTCTGGGGCCTGACGCGCGACCCGGGCCATCATCCCGAGCTGGCCGAGCTCTGCGCCGAGTGCGGCGCGGAGATGGAGGCGGTGCTGCGCGAGGCCGAGGGCGATCCCGACCTGTTTCACGACGGCGAGCTGGGCGAGGAGATCAACCGCGAAGTCTACCCTGAGGCGATGAATGTGGTCAAACACTTCCGCAAGACGGAGAAGTTCCGCCAGGTCGAGGCGCGCAAGATCCGTCTCGGCGCGGACGCGATGCGCGATCTGGGCAATCTCTACACCGCTTCGCTCCCGGCCTGGATCGCGGCCGGGTTCGAAGAAGGGCTGGATCGCGAGCTGGATCTGAGCGGCAAGGCTTTTCTGACCGTGGGCTACGGCAGCGGAGACGCGGCCGAGGCGGGCATCGTCCGCGTCTCCCAGGAGTGGCGCGATGCCGCGGCCCGGATCTGTTTCGCCGACTCGTGCGAGGGCGCGATCGATCTCGAGCGCGAGCAGTACGAGGCTCTGCACGACGGCCGGCGCGAGCCCTGCCCGGCCAGGGAGCTCGAAAACGAGTTCGTCGTCGATCGCGTGGGCGACAGGTGCGACCCGGAGTTCTGCGATCTGGGAATCGAGTACACGCGCTACGTCCCGCCCTCTGACCTGTAGCGCTCAGCCCTCGAAGAAGCTTTTCAGCCTTTCGAGGAACCCGGGCGGCTCGGAGTGGACCTCGGTGCCCAGCTCCTCGCCGAGCTGCTCGATCAGCTCGCGCTGGCGGCTCGTCGGCGAGCACGGCACGTCGATCTCCACGTGCACCAGCTGGTCGCCGCGGCCAGAGCCCCGCAGCGCCGGCACACCCTTGCCCCGCAGGCGATAGATCCTGCCGTTCTCCGTCCCGGGCTTGATCCTGAGCTTGACCTCGCCGTCCACGGTCGGCACCTCGACCTCGCCGCCCAGCACGGCCTGCGGATAGGTGATCTTGAGCTGCGAGTGCAGGTCGCGCCCCTTCCGCACCAGGAACGGATGCTCCTCGACGTGGATCATGACGTGCAGGTCGCCGTCCGGACCGCCCTCGCGGCCGTGCTCGCCGCCGCCCGCCACGACCTTGATCGCGCCGTCGTCGACTCCGGGGGGAATCGAGACCTCGTACTTTTCCTCGCGCTCGACCAGCCCGCGGCCATCGCAGTCCGGGCAGGGGGAGACGTTGATCTCGCCCGTCCCGCCGCAGGCCGCGCAGGGAGCGGCGACGGCGAAGATGCCCTGCTGGAGCCTGATACGGCCGCTGCCGCCGCACTGCCCGCAGCGGCGGGGCGAGCTGCCGGGCTCGCGTCCCGAGCCGCCGCACGTCTCGCAGCGCACCGGCCTGGGGAGCGTGACCCGCACGTCCGCGCCGGAGACGATCTGCTCGAGATCGAGAGTCAGGTCGTACTGCAAGTCGCGGCCCGGCTTGCCGCGCCGCCGCCGGCCGCGGGGCGCTCCGCCGCCGAACATCGAGCCGAAGATCGACTCGAAGAAATCGGTCATGCTGCCCAGATCGACGCCGGCTCCTCCGCCGGGAAAGCCTCCCATCTCCGGGGCGTCGTGGCCGAAGCGGTCGTAGCTCGCCCGCCGCTGGGGATTGGAGAGCACCTGGAACGCCTCGGTCGCCTCCCTGAAGCGCTCGGATGCCTGCGGATCGTCGGGGTTCTGATCGGGGTGGTAGCGCATCGCCAGCTTGCGGTAAGCCTTCTTCAGGACCGCCGCGTCCACGTCGCGGGCAACGCCCAGTACTTCGTAATAATCGCGTTTGGCTGCCATGAAAACGGGTCCCGGATTCGCTAGCTCTCGTCTTCGGATGCGTCGATTTCGCCGGTGATCGCTTCGCCCTCGGGCACTTCCTCCAGGCCGTCGACGTCGGCGTACATCGCTTCTGCGATGCGAAAAGCGGACGCCTCGAGCTGGCTCTTGAGCTGGCCGATCAGCTCTGCGTCCTCCTGTTCGACCGCCTCGCGGAGAGACTGCATGTCGGCGCGGATCACCTCGAGAACATCGTCTCCCACCGCGTCTCCGTACTCCTCGACCGCCCGCTCGGTGGTGTAGATCAGCGACTCGGCCGCGACGCGAATCTCCGCCAGCCGCTTGAGCGCCTCGTCTTCGTCGCGCCTGCTCTCGGCCTCGGCGATCACGCGCTCGATCTCGGCCTTGCTCAGGCCCGAGCCCGCGGCGACGCGCACCGCCTGCTCCTTCTTGGTGCCCAGATCCCGCGCCGAGACCGAGACGATCCCGTTGGCGTCGATGTCGAACGCCACCTGGATCTGCGGAACCCCCCGTGGAGCCGGAGGGATTCCGGTCAGCTCGAAACGGGCCAGCGAGGTGTTGTCGCGCGCCATCGGACGCTCGCCTTGCAGCACGTGGACCGGCACGAAGCTCTGACCGTCGACCGAGGTGGTGAAGATCTGCTTCTTGCGGGTCGGAATCGTCGTGTTTCTCTCGATCAGCTTGGTGAACACCCCACCGCCGGTCTCGACTCCCAGGCTGAGCGGCGTCACGTCGAGCAGCAGCACCTCCTCCGCCTCTCCTCCCAGCACCGCGCCCTGGATCCCGGCTCCCACGGCCACGACCTCGTCGGGATTGATCCCGCGCAGCGCCTTCTTGCCGAAGAACTCCTCGACCAGCTGCTGCACGAGCGGCATCCGCGTCATTCCGCCCACCAGCAGCACCTCGTCGATCTCGTCGACTCCCAGCCCGGCGTCTTTCAGCGCCTGCTCGCACGGCTCGAAGCTGCGCCGCACCAGGTCCTCGACCAGCTCCTCGAGCCGAATCCGCTCCATGGTGTGGACCAGGTGCTTGGGGCCCGAGTCGTCCGCCGCGATGAACGGCAGGTTGATCTCGGTCTCGAGCGCGGAGGAAAGCTCGTGCTTGGCCCGCTCCGCCGCCTCCTTGAGTCGCTGCAGCGACATGCGGTCCTCGCGCAGATCGATCCCCTGCTCCTCGAGGAAGACGTCCGCCAGATGGTCGACGATGCGCCGATCGAAGTCCTCCCCTCCCAGGAAGGTGTCGCCGGCGGTGGACTTGACCGAGAAGACGCTCTGCTCGATCTCCAGAATCGAGATATCGAACGTCCCGCCCCCCAGGTCGTACATCGCGATGCGCTCGTCGTTCCCGCTCTCCTTGCCGTGGGCCAGCGCCGCCGCGGTGGGCTCGTTGATGATCCGCTCCACCTCTAGGCCGGCCATCAGCCCGGCGTCCTTGGTCGCCTGGCGCTGGGAGTCGTTGAAGTAGGCGGGAACCGTCACCACGGCGCGCTTCACCCCCTGCCCCAGGTAGGCCTCGGCCGTCTCGCGAAGCTGCCTGAGCAGGATCGAGGAGACCTCCGGAGGGCTCATCTTCTTCCCGCGCACCTCGATCCAGGCGTCGCCGTTGTCCGCCTCGACGATCCCGTAGGGCGCCAGCTTCCGCTGCTGCTCGGCCTCGCGCGAGTCGAAGCGTCGGCCCATCAGGCGCTTGATCGCGAAAACGGTGTTTTCCGGGTTGGTCACGGCCTGGCGCTTGGCCACCTGACCGACCAGGTGCTCGCCGCTCTCGGTGAAACCGACCACCGAGGGCGTGGTGCGGCTGCCCTCGGCGTTGGGAATCACGACCGGGTCCTCCCCCTCCGTCACCGCCACGCAGGAGTTGGTGGTGCCGAGGTCGATGCCTATGATGCGATCCTCAGCCATCCTCTCCTTCCCCCTCGGAGCCTTCGTCCGGTTCGCTGTCGGTCGCGTCTTCCGCGGGCGGTCCGGAGGAGACGACCACCATCGCGGCGCGCAGCAGCCGATCGCCCAGCGTGTAGCCGCGGCGCAGCTCTTCGATGACGCCTCCGGCTGGAACCTCCTCGGAGGGCAGCTGGGAGACGGCCTCGTGGAAAGCCGGATCGAACGCTTTCTTCTCGGTCTCGACCGTGCGCAGCCCGAACTTCTCCATCGACGAGAGGAACTGCCTGCGCACCATCTCCATCCCTTCGACGATCGGAGCCGCCTCGCCCTCCGGCCGAGCCGCCCCCAGCGCCATGTCGATGCTGTCCAGCGCTGGCAGCAGCTCGGCCAGGACGTCGGTGCGGCCCCGAAGCCTGGCCTCCTCCATCTCCCGGCGGGATCGCTTGCGCAAGTTGTCCAGGTCGGCGGCGGTGCGCAGCAGGCGGTCGTGCTCTGCCTTCAGCTTCTGCTCGAGCTCCTCGGTGTGCTTCTCGGAGCCGGGAGCTGGGTTCCCCTCGGCGACCGCGGCCTCGTCCTCGAGTGAAACGCCGTGCTCTTCGGCATCGTCGCTGCCTTCGACCTCGATGAGATCGTCTGGCTCTTCGTTCCCGCCCTCGCCGTTGTCGGCGGCTCGACTGGAGAACTCGTTCATCTTCGCGAACCTCCCTCGTTCGACGCGACCCCGTAGGTTGCCACAACTTCGACCGAAATCAACTGTCCGCAACGCGCCGGCTCGCGATTCGAGAGAGGATAC
Source organism: uncultured Myxococcales bacterium (assembly GCA_964530995.1). Taxonomy (GTDB): domain Bacteria; phylum Myxococcota_A; class Polyangia; order JAAYKL01; family JAAYKL01; genus CAZHCG01. The sequence goes on along the minus strand of CAZHCG010000003.1, from coordinate 101 downwards.
CAAGAATCGGCGGGACACGAAAGACATCTTCGCCATCTTTGCCATGGAGCACTCCGCGCTGTGGGGAAAGCGTTTCGGGCCGGGGGTCCGGTGGGCGGCGC
>CAZHCG010000002.1:0-96392 GCA_964530995.1 uncultured Myxococcales bacterium | reverse complement strand
CGGAACTTTCCAATCAACTGCTTATCAACCAACGCCGCGTTTCAGCGTGTCTGATGGCATTTGATCCCGGGGAATCCAACAGCGCGGATTGTTCGATCGCGCGGCTGGTCACTTGGGAATCGGCCGCAGCGCGATTTCGATCAGCTCGACGCGCCCTTCGACCACCTCGACCATGCGGTACTCGGGGAAGTAGCCGTCGGCCCGCACCGCGATGCGGTGGGCTCCGGGCTTGAGCAACACGCCCCGTTCGCTGAACATCGAAAGCGGTCCGAGCCGCGTTCCGTCCACCGCCAGCACGGCCTCGCCGGGCTCGCCGTCGAAGCGCAGCGTTCCCCGCGGGCCGATCTCGGGAGCCTGCGGAGATCCGCAGGCCGCGATGCCGAGAGCCGTCGAGACGGCGATGGCGAAGACCTTGCGCCGCATCACGGCTCCAGGCGGTAGTTGGGGGCCTCCTGGGTGATGATCACGTCGTGGACGTGGCTTTCGCGAAGACCCTGAGGGGTGGAGCGCACGAAGCTCGAGTTGCGCGTCTTGAGCGTGGCGATGTCCGGCGAGCCGGTGTAGCCCATGCCCGATTGCAGTCCGCCCACCAGCTGGACCAGGATGTTGCCCAGCGGCCCGCGGTGGGGCACTCGACCCTCGATCCCCTCCGGGACCAGCTTGCGGTCCTCGGTCTGACTCTGGAAGTAACGGTCCTTGCTGCCGCGGTGCATCGCGCCCAACGAGCCCATCCCGCGGTACACTTTGTAGCTGCGTCCCTGGTAGAAGACGATGTCGCCGGGAGCCTCGTCGGTGCCGGCGAACATCGACCCGATCATCACGCTGTCGGCGCCGGCGGCGATCGCCTTGACGATGTCGCCGGAGAACTTGATGCCCCCGTCGGCCAGCAGGGGTACGCCGTGCTCGGCCGCCACCTCCGTGCAGCCCATGATCGCGCTGACCTGGGGGACGCCCACGCCCGCGACGACGCGCGTCGTGCAGATCGAGCCCGGACCGATTCCGACCTTGACCCCGTCGACTCCGGCATCGATCAGCGCCCGGCAGCCTTCGGCGGTGGCGACGTTGCCTCCGATCACCGGCACATTCGGGTGCTCGGACTTGGTGTTGCGCACGGCCTCTATCACCGAGCGGGTATGACCGTGAGCCGTGTCCACGACCAGGACGTCCACGCCGGCCTCGACAACGGCCGCCGCCCGCTGGTGGCGATCCGGCTCGGTGACACCCAGGGCGGCGCCGACCAGCAACCGTCCCAGCGAATCCTTGGAGGCGTTCGGGTTCTGCTCGGCTTTTTGCAAGTCCTTGATCGTCACCAGGCCCACCAGGCGATTGTCTCGGTCCACAACCAACAGCTTCTCGATGCGGTGCTTGTGGAGCAGCTTCTTGCATTCCTCGGCGGGAAGATGCTCGTGGGCGGTGACCAGGTCGCGGGTCATCAGCTCGGAGACCTTGAGCGAGAGGTCCGTCTCGAAACGCACGTCGCGATGAGTGATGATTCCGACCACCTTGTCGTTTTTTGGATCCACGACCGGCAGTCCGGAAATGTTGTGGTTGTGCATCTGCTCGAGCACTTGAGACAACGACTGGCCGGGGGTCACTGTCAGGGGGTCGGAGATCATGCCCGTTTCCGACTTCTTGACCTTGCGCACTTCGGCTGCCTGGTCCTCGGGCGTGAAGTTCTTGTGCACGATGCCAATCCCCCCGGCACGCGCCATCGTGATCGCGGTGGAGGCCTCCGTGACGGTGTCCATCGCCGCGCTGACCAGGGGAATGTTCAGCCGCAGCTGGCGCGTCAAGCGCGTGGAGACGTCGCACTTGGACGGCATCACCTCGCTGTAGCTGGGTTTGAGCAAAACGTCATCGAACGTCATGCAGACAGGTGGTTCGAGGCGACTCACGTTTCCTCCTCGCGTGTTTCCCCCCGAGCGGGTGGGAATGGAGAATCGTATCCGTGCGCGCCGATTTGTCAAAGCACCCAAAGGCGAGCGGGCAAGGCAGGTGAGCAACTGTGATCATGGAATCAGACCAGGAAGTACCAGATTGCTGCGGCGGCCGCTGCGACTGCCGCCAGCCCGGCGATCCAGAAAAGCGCGCGGCTCGGGGGATGGTCCCGGCTGTCTTCTCCCTGTAGACGAATCGATCCGGTCGCCGGTCCCGGCGCTGATTCTCGATCCTCGGCGGCGAGATCGTCGCCGGCCATCTCCTCCGTCTCGGTGAGCTTCTCCTCGTCCGCCTCCTCTGCCTCGTCCGACGGTCTTTGCCGGTCCTCGTCATCGTTTTCCGCGGGGAAGAGCAATGAGTACGTGATTGGATCTTCGTCTTCGGGCGGGCCGGTCGGCTCGGCTGGTTCTTCTGAAGGCTCCTCGGCATCCATGGACGGCTTTTCTTCTCTTTCTGCGGCGAGCCGTTCAATCGAGGCCGAGAGATTCCGCTCCCGCTCCCTGCGTTGCCGCAGCAGATCCTCTCCGAAGTTCTCCATCAGGAAGTCAGCGAACCTGAGCTGCGAGACGATCATCCCGCACGAGTGCATGTAGCTTTCCAGCGCCTCGATGAACTCTCCGCCGCTTTGGAATCTATCGTCGCGATCCCGTTCCAGGGCCCGGGAAACCAGCGCCTTCAACTCATCGAAGCGCGGAAATCCTCGCTGGACGAGCGGCGGTATCTCCGCCGACCGGGCGCGGCGCAGCGTCTCTTCCTCGTCCTTGCTTTTGTACAGCCGGCGGCCGGAGAGCAGCTCCCAGAGCAGGATGCCTGCTGCGAACAGGTCTGCGCGCCGGTCGATCCGCTCGCCGGCCACGTGCTCCGGCGCCATGTAGGCCACCTTGCCCTTGAGATGGTAGTCGTCTATCTGCCGCGCACCGTCCGTCTCGGAGAGCGCGGCCTTGGCGATTCCGAAATCGCAGAGCTTTACCTCTCCTTCGGTCGATATCAGCACGTTGGTCGGAGAGACGTCGCAGTGAATGATATCCAGCGGCTTTCCTTCGGCGTCGCTCAGCCGGTGCGCGTAGTCCAGGCCGCGCAGCGTTTCCACGATGATGTACAACGCGAACTGCAAGGGCAGCGCGATCCGCGCCCGCGCCAGCAGCCCCAGCAGTCGGTTGAGATCCACTCCTTCGACGTACTCCATCGAGATGTAGTACTGCTCGTCGATTCTGCCCAGGTCGTAGGTCTGCACCACGTTGCGGTGAGATAGCCGCGAGGCCAGCTTGGCCTCCTGGATCAGCATCGAGCAGAACCCCTCGTCCGCGCTGAGAGGCGACAGGATTCGCTTGATCACGCAGAGTCGCTCGGTGCCCAGCGAGGTGAACGTCTTGGACAGGAAGATCTCGGCCATCCCCCCGCGACCGATCAGATCGAACAGATAGAAAGATCCGAAAGGCGCTGGCAGATCTGGCGAGCTCGGAGTCACCGGAGGATTATTCGCGCGTCTGCGCTTTGGCGTCAAGAAGGCCCGATCCCGCGCTCTTTTCTATCATAAAATCCAGCTCGTCGTCGCCGGTGACTCCGACCCGTACGACGTCGCCCGCCGCCGTCGCGCCCTCCAGGATCAGCCGCGCCACCGGTCCCTCGATCAGGCGCTGGATCGTGCGTCGCATCGGTCGCGCGCCGAGCTGGGGGTCGTATCCTCCCGCGCGCACCAGCGCTGCGATCGTTTCGCTGTCCGCCGCGATCGATATTCCGTTCTCTCGGTGTAGCTGACTCGAGAGCCCCTCGATGATGCGCGCGGCGATCGCGGAGACCTCTCCGCTGTTCAGCGGCGAGAACACGAGCGGCTCGTCGATGCGATTCCACAGCTCGGGAGGTAGCGCCGCGCGCGCCTTTTCCAAGATGACGTCCCTCACGTCCTCGGGGCGCGGGGCTTCCAGCTCGGGCTCCGGAGCGCCGAATCCCACCCGGCGCCGGGGAGTCAGCTCGCGCAGATCCGAGCCCAGGTTGCTGGTCATCGCGATCACCGCGTTCTCCAGCGATACCGTGCGGCCCCGGCCGTCGGTCAGCCGGCCGTCGTCTAGAACCTGCAGGAGAATCTGGATCACGTCGCGGTGAGCCTTTTCGATCTCGTCGAAGAGGAGCAGGCAGTAGGGGCGCCGCCGCACCGCCTCGGTCAGCTGTCCGCCATCCTCGTGGCCGATGTAGCCGGGCGGAGCTCCGACCAGCCTCGCCACGGCGTGCGACTCGGCGAACTCGGTCATGTCCAGCCGCACGGTCGCGTCGCCGCCGGGAAAGAGCAGGTCGGCGAGCGCCTTGGCGGTCTCGGTCTTGCCCACTCCGGTCGGTCCGAGGAAGAGGAACGATCCGATCGGCCGGCCGCTGCGGAAACCCGCCGCGTTGCGGCGCAAAGTCTCACCGATCGCGTCGAGCACGTGGCGGTGGCCCACGATCCGATCCGCCAGCTCACGCTCCAGCTCGAGCAGCCGTTCCCGGTCGCTGGCCACCAGCCGCTCGGAAGGAACCCCGATCTGCTCGGAGAGAACCTGGGCCACGTCGAGCCTCGAGATCTCCTCGCGATCGGAGCGACGCGTGCGGGCGCCGGCCAGGTCGAGGAGCGCGACCGCCTTGTCGGGCAGCGCGCGGTCCTGGACGTAGCGCGCCGAGAGCCGCACCGCGGCGGAGATCGCCTCGGAGGTGATGCGTGTACCGTGGTGCTCCTCGTAGGCCGGCGCCAGGCTCTCGAGCACGGCCACGGCGTCTTCCTCCGAAGGCTCGTCGATTTCGACCAGGGTGAACCTGCGCGCCAGCGCCGGATCCGACTCCACGTGGCGCGAGTACTCCTCGCGGGTCGTCGCCGCGATGCACGGCAGCTCGCCGCGGCCGAAAGCGTCCTTGAGCTCCGCGACCGCCTCGCTCGCGTCCGCCGAGCCGAGCAGGACGTGGATCTCGTCTAAAAAGAGCACGACGCGTCCGTCCTGCCCGGAGATCTCCTCGCGCAGCTCGCCGAAACGCTCGGACAACGCCCCGCGCAGGGAGGTTCCCGAGAGCAGGTCGCCGGGGCGGATCTCCACGACTATGCGGTCCGCGAGCCCCGGAGCCTCGCCCGCGGCGAGGCGGGCCGCGAGCCCCTCGACGATCGCAGTCTTGCCCACTCCGGGAGGACCCACAAGGCACGGGCTGTTGGCGCGCCGCTTGTTGAGCACGTCCGCGATCCGCTCCATCTCCCGTTCGCGGCCCACGATCGGATCGAGCCTTCCGGCGGCCGCCTCGATCGTCAGGTTGCGGCCCAGGCCGGAGAGAACCGGGGACTGCTTGGCATCGATCTCGAAACCGACCGTTTCCGTGGAGAAAGCGGCCCGTTCGGAGACAAGCGGTTCGCGCTCGACGATCTGCCCGCTCGCGGCGCAGCTCTCGTCGAGATCGATCTCCTCCCGCGGCTCGGCCGTCCCGGGTTCCTCCTCGCTCGCTCGCGGCGGATCGCCCCTCCTGGCCGCGGAGCGTTCCATGCGCATGCGGCGCTGGATCCTCTCGATCGATTCGCCCGCCAGCCTGGAGCCGGCCGGTATCCGGCTGACCTTTCGGCGCGGACCGCGCCCGCCGCTGCGCCCTTTGCCTCCGCGAGGCTTGCGGCGATCGGGCGCCGGAGGGCCCGCGTCGTCCCTGAGTCGCCGCGAGGATGATGTCGCCTCGACCGGAGCCGGGGCCACCTCGACCGCGACGTCGCGCTCCGGAGGAATGCCGGCCGCGCGGTCCGACGACGGCCCGTGCTCGCGGGTCAGGCTGGTGGTCAGGCAACGCAGCGCCTGGTTGCGGATCACGTCGGTGTCCAGCCCTTCGGAGGTCAGGATGCGGTAGGCCTGGCACGAGCGTACCGCGGTCAGCGCGGCCAGCAGGTGCAGGGCCGAGGCACGGCGGCTGCCGAACGTCTCGGCGAACCTCGCGGTGCGCATCTCCACCTCGCGGAACGCTTCTTTGGGATCCGGATCCTCGCGGCGGATCGCGCTGCGCACCCTGGTCTCGGTCAGCCCCCTGAGGCTCAGCGTCCGGGCGGCCGTGCCCGATCCGGTCAGAATCGCCAGCAGCAGGAAGCCGCTGCTGGGAGGCCCGGCTCCCACGCCGGACAGATCCCTGGCGCGGGCGGAGACATCCGGGGGAATCGCGCTGCTTGATAGTTTGTTTTTCATAGTAATTACAGGTTCTTACAAACCAAGTGGCAGTATGCCACAAGCGGCGGACACTGGGCAAATTTTTAGGTCCGGACGACTCATTTGCCCGAGAATGGAATAGGCCATCGCCCCGCGCGTCGAACAGATCGGCCAGCGCGAATCGAGCCCGAGCGGTGGAGAATCGACGCCGGACGCGGTAAGCTGACGGGTTCGAGGCCGCTGTCGCAAGCAACTCGAGGAGGTGCTCGCATGAGAAACGCCGCCAAGCTGACCGTCGCCGTCGCGGTCGTCGCCATGGTAGCGCTGGGTCTGGGAACCGCCGCGGCCCGCGGGGTCGAGGACGTTTTCGCCGGCAAGGTGCTGATCCTGACCAAGCGTCCGCCCACCCACTTCAGGTCCAAGGGAGCCTTCGTGCGCTTTTTGCGCAGCCACTCCACCAAGAAGGTGCACGAGAACGCGGACCACGAGTGGGTCTTCGAGACGATGGCGTTCTTCCGCAGGCCGCTGGGAGACTACGAGGTGCAGGTGGCGTTCTACGACATCACCGACGGCAAGAGCCGGGGTGCTCGCGAGTTCGCCGACGGCTACTCCCAGCAGACCATGGATCGCAACACTCGCATCTTCGCGCACAAGGCGAGGTTGCGGCGCCCCCACTTCGACGCCAAGCGCCGCTACATGATGGAGGTCAAGAACCGCGACCGCACACTGGCCAAGGGCTACTTCCAGACGCTGGGCGTCAGCCAGACCGCGATCGACCAGCAGAAGCGGTTCGAGCACGAGATGAAGAAGATGGAAAAGGAGATGGAGGAGCTGAAGAAAAAGGCCAAGGAGCAGGAGGAGCAGGAGAAGCGCGAGCAGGAGAAGAAGGACAAGGAGGCTGCCGAAGGCCTGTTCTGATTCATTTTTTAGAACCGTTTTCTCAGTCCTCTTTTCGTTTCACCCCGATTCCGAACACCGAGCGCGCATCGCCGAGAGCGCAGTTCTTTGCGGCGGCGTGTCGTGCTAGTCTGCGCTCGATGGACGTCGCCTCCCTGTTGGACGAGATCGAGGCCGGCCGGATCGAGCCGGCCTACCTGCTGCACGGAGCGGAGCGGTTCCTGATCGACCGCGCGGTGGAGATGCTCCGCCGGCGCGTCTCGCAGGGGCCGATGGCCGAGCTCAACTTCTCGCGGCTGCACGGCGGCGAGGCCTCGGGCGCCGAGATCTCGGCCGAGGCCCGGGCCGTGCCGATGATGGCCGACCGGCGCATGGTCCTGGTCGAGGACGGGGAGAAGCTCACGGCCAAGGACCTGGAGGCGCTCGACGAGTACCTGGCCGACCCGGCGCCCCAGTGCTGCCTGGTGATCACCGCTTCACGCCTCGATATGCGCCGCGGGCCGCTGGCCAGGGCCGGGCGGCGCAAGCAGGTGCACCGCGCCGAGCCGCTCAAGGAATCCGAGGTGGTTCCGTTCGTCCGCTCCCGCGCCGCGGCTCGCGAGATCCGGCTCACTCCCGAGGCGGCGGCCGCGATCGCCAGCAGCGTCGGAACCGATTGCGCGGCGCTGGACGACGCCGTGGAGCGCGTGGGGCTGTTCGCCGGGCCCGAGCGCGAGGCGGGGGAGGAAGAGGTGGCGCTGGTGGTCAGCCCTGTGCGGCAGCGCTCGGTGTTCGCCCTGGTGGACGCGATCGGAAACCGCCGCGCGGACCAGGCCCTCTCGCTGCTCGGGGAGCTGCTGGCGCGGCGCGAGGAGCCCCTGCGGCTCAACGCGCTGCTGGCCCGTCACGTGCGTCAGCTGCTGCTGGCGCGCGTCCACCTCCACCTCGGCACCGAGACAGGCGCGTTGCCGGGTCTGCTGGGGGTGCCGCCCTTCGTGGCGCGCAAGCTGACGGGCCAGTGCCGGCGTTTCCGCGGTGCGGAGCTGGAGGCCGCCCTCTCGCGGCTGGCGCTGCTGGACCTGGATCTGAAGTCACGCCGCAGGCGCGGCGAGCTGTTGATCACCGAGGCCGTGCTAGACCTGATCGAGCCCGCCTGAGCCCCAGCCCGAGGACCCGTTCCCCGGCCCGCGCTCGAGGCGGCGCATGCGCTGCAGCTCGAGCCGGTGCGCGCAAAATGGGTTCTCCAGCCCGTCTACGGCGGCGGTCATCATCGAGCGGCAGCCTCCGCGGCAGCGCTCGGCGTGCTCGCAGGTCCGGCAGAAGCCGCCCAGCCGATCCGGGCTCCAATCGCGGTTGTAAGCGAAGGCTCCGGGCCGGTTCCAGATCTCATCGAGCGGCTCGTCTCGCACGTTGCCCTCCACAGCTCGCTTTTCAGGGAGGAGGAGAAACCTGTCTTCGGCTTTGAGCCGGGATGCTATGGTACGCTCGGCTGTTGGAGGTGAGCGATGGGCAGGCGCGGGAGAGGTCGAAGATTGCGCGCGTCGCGGCGGGTGTCGAGGCTGATGGCCGAGCATCACTACGATCTCAACGAAGCCGCCGCCGACCGCTCGCGTCCGGTGGCGTGGTGCTCCAGCGTCGGTCCGGTGGAGCTGCTGCGGGCGATGGGGTTCGCCGTCCACCTCCCCGAGAACCACGCCGCGCTGCTGGGCACCTCGCAGCAATCGGCCGAAGCGATCCAGGCCGCGTCTTTTGCCGGTATTTCGGCCGACGCCTGCTCTTACACGGCGGCCGACATCGGAGCCTACCTGATGGACAGCACACCGCTGTCCGCCTTTCACGTGGGCAACGAGCGCTATCGCCCCATCGAGCGAGTCGCCGCTCCGGACGTGCTGGTGGCGAGCACCAACCAATGCGTGGAAATCCGGCGCTGGTTCGATTTCTATTCCCGCCGGCTGGGAGTCCCCTTGCTGACCCTGGACGGTTTCGTCGAGGTCGACGAGGTGACGGGCGGTCACGTGGCCTTCATCGCCGGACAGCTCCGCGAGCTTGCCGAGCAGTTGCTCGAGGTGCAAGGCGCTCTACCGGTCGAGGAGGATCGACTGGCCGAGGTGGTGCGTCTCTCGCGGCTCTGCGCCGGCCTGTGGGGAAGATGCCTGGAGACAGCGGCCGCGGAGGGCAGCCCCTGGACGTTCTTCGACCAGCTGGTGGCGATGGGGCCCGCGGTGGTTGCGCGCGGCACCGAGCAGGCCGTCGGCTGCTACGAGGAGCTGCTCGAAGAGCTGGAGTCTCGCCGCGAGGAAGGCTTTACCCCTGTCGATCCGGAGAGGCATCGGCTCTACTGGGAGGGAATGCCGATCTGGCCGGCGCTGCGCGAGCTGGAGTCCACCTTCCAGGCGCTCGGGATTTCGGTGGTGGCTTCCACCTACTGTGGATCGTGGGTTTTCGACGCGCTCGACGCCGAACTGCCGTGGGAGTCGATGGCGCGCGCCTACACGGAACTGTTTGTCTGCAGAAGCGAGCGGGTCAAGGGCCTGCGCATAGCAAGCGAGCTCGAGAAGTATCGCTGCGACGGGATTCTGTGGCACGACTCTCGTACCTGCCCGGCCAACACCAACTGCCGGTTCGGCCTGCAAAGGCGAGTCACGGAAGACAGCGGAGCTCCCCATCTGGTGCTCGAGGCGGATCACAACGATCCGGAGCAGTACAGCTCGACCAGAAACGCGGAGCGGATCGAGGCTTTTGCCGAGCAGCTCGATGTAATTTCGGAAAAAAACACTCCACGCCGTTGACAACCCCCGAGCGGTGATTAGGATGTCTCGCGAGCACTCGGACCCTTTGAGTGCTCAAGAGGAGTAGAGGACCGCAAGTTTTCGAAAAAAAAGGTTTTTTTGCTGAGCAGGAGGAGGTCAGCCATGGCGATTCGACCGCTGCATGATCGGGTGCTCGTCAAGAGGTTGGAGTCGGACGAGAAGACCAAGGGCGGAATCATAATTCCGGATTCCGCAAAGGAGAAACCGCTGGAGGGCAAGGTGCAGTCCGTGGGACAGGGGCGCACCGACGAGGAGGGCAAAGTCAAGCCTCTCGCGGTCAAGAAGAACGACAAGGTGTTGTTCGGAAAGTACGCCGGAACCGAGATCGAAATCGATGGTGAAGAAATGGTGATTCTTCGCGAAGACGACATACTCGCGGTGATCGAGTAGCCCGAGGGAAAGGAGACGGATTATGGCAGCCAAGGAGATACTGTTCAGCGAGAACGCCCGCAACAAGATCCTCCAGGGGGTCAACGCCCTGGCGGACGCGGTCAAGGTCACGCTCGGTCCCAAGGGGCGCAACGTGGTCATCGACAAGTCGTTCGGCGGCCCGTCGGTCATCAAGGACGGCGTCACGGTGGCCAAGGAGATCGAGCTGGAGAACAAGTTCGAGAACATGGGCGCCCAGATGGTCAAGGAGGTCGCCTCCAAGACCTCGGACGTCGCCGGAGACGGGACCACCACCGCCACCGTGCTGGCGCAGCAGATGTACCGCGAGGGATCCAAGCTGGTCACCGCCGGTCACAACCCGATGGCGATCAAGCGCGGGATGGACAGGGCCGTCGCTGAGGTGGTCGAGAAGCTCGACAAGATGAGCAAGAAGATCAAGGACCGCAGCGAGATCGGCCAGGTGGGAACGATCTCGGCCAACGGCGACTCCACCGTCGGCGAGATGATCGCCGAGGCGATGGAGAAGGTCGGCAAGGAGGGAGTGATCACGGTCGAGGAGGCCAAGTCGATGGAGTCGACCATGGAGGTGGTCGAGGGCATGCAGTTCGATCGCGGCTACCTCTCCCCCTACTTCGTCAGCGATCCGGAGCGGATGGAGGCGGTTCTCGAGGACGCCTACGTGCTGATCCACGAGAAGAAGGTCTCCAACATGAAGGACCTGTTGCCGATCCTCGAGCAGATCGCGCGGATGAACAAGCCTCTGTTGATCATCGCCGAGGATGTGGAGGGCGAGGCGCTGGCCACGCTGGTGGTCAACAAGCTGCGCGGCACCTTCACCTGCGCAGCGGTCAAGGCGCCCGGCTTCGGCGACCGCCGCAAGGAGATGCTCAAGGACATCGCGACGCTGACCGGCGGCCAGGTGATCGCCGAGGAGCTCGGCCTGACCCTGGAGAAGGTCTCGATCGACGATCTGGGCAAGGCCAAGCGCATCACGGTCGACAAGGACAACACCACGATCGTCGACGGCGCGGGCAAGGCCAGTGACATCAAGGGCCGCGTCGAGCAGATCCGCGCTCAGATCGAGGAGACCAGCTCGGACTACGACCGCGAGAAGCTGCAGGAGCGGCTGGCCAAGCTCGTCGGAGGCGTGGCCGTGATCAAGGTCGGCGCCGCGACCGAGACCGAGATGAAGGAGAAGAAGGCCCGCGTCGAGGACGCGCTCAACGCCACGCGTGCCGCGGTCGAGGAGGGGATCGTGCCCGGCGGCGGTGTCGCGCTGCTGCGCTCGGTGGCCGCGCTGAAGAAAGTGGATTTCGAGGACGAGGAGGAGAGCGTCGGGCTCCAAATCGTCGAGCGCGCGCTGGAAGAGCCGCTGCGCCAGATCGTATCGAACGCCGGCGTGGAGGGAGCGATCGTCGTGCAGAAGGTGCGCGAAGGCAAGCAGACCTTCGGCTACGACGCCGCGGCAAACGTTTACGGAGACTTGGTGCAGTCCGGGATCATCGATCCCACCAAGGTGGTGCGCACCGCCTTGCAGAACGCCGTTTCCGTGGCGGGCCTGATGATCACGACCGAGGCCGCCGTGGCCGAGGCGCCCAAGAAGGACGACGGACCGGCCGGCGGCGGCATGCCGCCGGGAGGCGACATGGGCGGAATGGGCGGAATGGGGATGATGTAATCCCGTTCGCTTCGAGAGCGACCTGTTCGTAGACGGCGCGGTCGGGAGAGCTCCCCGGCCGCGCCGGTTTTCTGCTAGACTCCCGTCGATGTTCGATTCGTACCACCTGCTGCCGGCCTGGCAGTGGTACGCTGCGGCCGCGGTGTTCGGCGCGCTGTGGGGCTCGTTCGCCAACGTGGTGATCGTGCGCTGGCCCCGAGAGATGTCGGTCTTGAGGCCGGCCTCGCACTGCATCTCCTGCGGAAAACCGGTTCGCTGGTACAACAACGTGCCGATCGTTTCTTTTTTGGTGCTGCGCGGCCGCTGCCGCGAGTGCAAAGCGCGATTCTCGCCTCGCTACGTGGTGGTCGAGGCGGCGCTGGCGCTGCTGTCCGTGGGAGTGATCCGGCTCACGCTGCTGGCCGATCCGCCCTCGTTCCAGCAGGGGCTGGCCGAGTACTTCGTCCTGTTCGCCTTCTGCTGGGCGATGGTCACCGCCGGCTTGATCGATTTGGAGACCTACTGGATTCCCGACGTGATTCCCTTGCCGGGAATCGCCGTCGGCCTCGCGGCCAACGCCTTTTTGCTCGATCTCGGCTGGCGGGAGCCGTTGATCGCGGCGGTGGGAGGATACGCGGCGATTCGCCTGCTGTTCGTCGACGGTTACCGGCTGTTGACCGGCAAGCCGGGCATGGGCGAGGGGGACGCCAGGCTGGTGGCGATGATCGGGGCGTTTTTCGGTATCCGCGGGGCGCTGTTCGCCCTTTTCGCCGGCGCGATCCAGGGGCTGATCGCGGGGGTGGTGATTCGCGCTCGCCGACGTCGGGGGCTGGACAGCGAGCCGGTGTTCGAAGAGGAGATCGGGGAGGAGGAACGAGAGCAAGACGGAGAGCGGCCGGCGACGGACCCGGGGTTTCTCAAGTCGCGGATCCCCTTCGGGCCTTTCCTGGCGCTCGGCGCGCTGGAGCACCTGTTCGTCGGCCCCTGGGTCGTCGAACGCTACACGGCGGGGATCGCCCGCCTGCTGGGGATGGAGTAGCTCGAATGAAGGAATTGACGAGAAGAAATTTCATCGCCGCCGCCACGACAGTCGGAGCCGCCGGGCTGGCGGGTTGCGCGGGACGCCGGCCCGCGACGCCGACCGGAGCTCCGCCGCCTTCCGAGCCGGCGAGGCCGGAGGCGAGCTCCGCGGCGGAGAGCTTCGAGTGGACGGACGAGGAGCGGCCACTGGTGGAGGCCGTTCAAAATGAGCTCGAAGTCGTCGTGCGCGGTTGCGACGACAGCACCGTGCTCAGGAGGCGCGCGCGCGAGGTGCCCCCCGGGCTGGATCTCGACGAGGTGGCGGTTCGGATGGAGCGCACGATGAACGAGGAGGGAGGGGTCGGCCTGGCCGGCCCCCAGGTCGGGCTTTCGCTGCGCGTGGCGACGCTGATGCTGGGCTACAAGATCGATCATCCCGAGACCGTCTTCGTCCGCAACCCGGTGATCCTGGAGCGCTCCGACGACTGCGTCGAGGGCTACGAGGGTTGTCTTTCGGTGCCGGGAGTGGGGGGCATGGTGCGCCGCAACCGCTGGATTCGGGTGCGGCACACGGCGGTCGACGGCGAAGAGCTGGTCACCGAGGCGGAGGGATACGACGCCGTGCTGTGGCAGCACGAGCTCGACCACCTCGACGGGGTGCTCTACCTGGACCGGCTGCTCGGAGAGCTGCTGCCGATGGAGGAGGTCCGCCGGCTGCGCAAGGAGCGCGAGGAGTCCGGCGCCGGTCCCGGCCACGCCGAGGAGCCGCCGCGGATCGAGCCGTCCGAGCAGACGAGGCTGCTCGACTCGCCGGAAGGGGCGGCCTGGTTGATCGGAGAGGTCAGACAGGTCTGACAGGTCGGACGGGTCTGACAGGTCGGGGTCGGACTTGTCCGACGGGTCGGACCTGTCAGAGCTGTCCGGCCAGCCTCGCCAGCAGCTCCAGGGGTTCTGATTCCAGCCGGGCGCCCGGCGTCCTGCACCCGCACGAATCGCCCGGCTGGTAGCTTTCCTCCGCGTCGGCCGCGGTCGAGCTGTCCGCCCCGGTATCGTGCCCGGAGCTCGTGTCGGCGTCCGCGTCGGAGTCGGCGTCGGCGTCGGCGTCCGTGTCGGCATCCGTGTCCACGTCGGAGTCCGCGTCGGAGTCGGCGTCCGTGTCCGCGTCGGCGCCGGGATCGACGCACTCCCCCTGCTGGCAGACCAGTCCGCCGTCGCACTGCGGATTGGGGATCCCTTCGCCTTCGATCGTCAGCTCGTACGGGCCCCAGCACGGGACGCCCCCTTCGACGTAGGTGTCGACCACCACGTACCAGCTCCCCGGCGTCACCTCCCAGGAGGCCTCGCTGTGGCCGCGGGACAGGCAGGCGTCCTCGGACGGTGCGGACAGGATGTGCACGTCGTTGTCGACGCCCCCGCCGTCTCCCGCGACCGAGGCGGTCAGCGTGCCCTGGTGGCAGATTTCGACCCGGTAGACGTGCTCGCGCCCCCACTCGGCGAGCGCGTCGTTGCACGAGTACCAGTCGAAGAACATCCCGCCGGCGGCCAGATCCGAGCTGTCGCGCGCGTCTTCGAAAGGCAGCTCGGCGACCGGAATCGGGTCGAGCCGATCGCCCTCGTGCGGCGCGAAGTCGGATGCGAAGGCGTACTCGATCTCGTCCCACAGCTCGGTGTACCCGGCGTCGTAGCGCAGCGCCCAGATTCCGATTCCGCCCATCCCCTGCTCCAGGGCGAAGCGGTACTTCCAGGCCAGGCTCTCGGCGTCCTCGTAGTAGACCTCGTGCCAGGAGGCGCCTTCCCACCAGACGTACCACGGCCCCAGGGAGTGCGGATCCCAAAGCGAGTCGACGTCCGGGTCCTCGATATCGCTCATCGCGGTGACGTAGGTGACCGAGCCGACGTTGGAGTAGGTCGCGGCCGCGAGCTGGTCGCTGGCGGTGGTCCACTCGCGCCCGTAGTACGGAACGCCCAGCACGATCTTGGCCCGCTCCTGCTCGCCGACCTGGCCGGCGTAGGTCGCCATCGATCGGAGCTGGGAGTGGGAGGTGTACGAGCCCCAGAGCTCGTCGGTGAGCACGATTCCTGTCGGACCGGCGTAGGACGAGCCGCTCCAAAAGTAATCGTAACCCATTATGAAAAAGATGTCGATCGCGTCGATCAGCTCGGAAAGGTAGAAGGCCCCGGACCAGTCGACCGCCGGCCCGGCCACCGAGATCTGCTTGTCGTACCAGCCCAGCTCGTCGAAGCGCTGCCTCAGCTCCGCGAGGAAGGTCGCCAGCCCGTCCGCCGCGGCCGAGGGAACGCCCTCGAAGTCGATCGCCGCGCCGTCGGCGCCGCCGTCCTCGATCGCGGAAACGATCGTGTCGATCGCGTTCGATCGGTTGGCGGCGCTGGTAAGCAGGGTCTCGATCGCGCTCGACGAGAAGAGGGTGAACGCCACGTCGACGCGAACCCCCTCGGCGTGGGCCGTGTCGACCAGCCCGGTCCAGCTTCCCGGCCAGCCGTTGCTGTCCACCGAGCTTCCGCCGGCGTCGAGCGAGATGGCGAACCAGGCCACGTGGGTCAACAGCTCCCACTGGAGATCCTCGTAGCCGGAGGACCAGTACGGGTAGTAGCCGTAGACGATTCGCTGCACAATCGGGTCGCGCTGTTCGAGGGGGCGCGCCGCGGGTGGATCGGCCGGCGCGGGAGCGGGAGCCGGCTCGCGGTGGCGCTGGAGCTCGAGCTGGTGGACGGATGGTCGCGTCCGGCGATCTTCGGCCCGAGCCTCTTCGCTGGCCGAGAGCGCGGATGCGGCCAGCAGCGCGGCCAGCGGGATTGAAAAATGACGCATGGGAATCCTCCTTACCCTGCCGGGCTCCACACCCACATCCTAACCGAGTTGTAGTTGTGTTGGCACGCGTGTTGCCTTATTTTTTGCATGGTGGAGCAATGGGGTATGTCGTCCCCAAGGTGTTCTGGGCTCCCGCGCGAGAGGTGGAGATGCGCGTTCGTCTGATTCTGGTCGGCTTGGCGCTCGCGGCGGCCTCGGTCGCCGGCTGCGCCGGGCGAGACGATCCCGAGGTGCCGTTCTACCCGGCCGAGGCGGACACGGAGACGGAGACCGAGGCCGAGACCGAGAGCCACGCCGACACTGACAACGGGTGCCCGCCGGATTACACCGACCAGCTGGGGCGCTGCATCCGCTACGTGCGCTTCGATTCCGAAAGCGACGATGATTGCGGCTTCACCTGGCAGACCGCGTTCGACGACCTGCAAGAGGGGATCGAAGCGGCCTACGACGCGGCGCAGGTGCTCGGCTCCTGCTCGGTCTGGGTTGCGAACGGCACCTATCGCGCCTGGGAGGGCGACCCGCTGGACACCTTCAAGCTGCACCCGCACGTCGATGCCTACGGCGGGTTCGCGGGAGACGAGCAGTATCTCTACCAGCGCGATCCCGAAACGCATCCGACCGTGCTGGAGGGGCGCCAGCAGGACGGAAACGGGCGGGTCTACCACGTGGTGATGGGCGCCAGCGACTCGCGCCTCGACGGGTTCGTCGTGAGAGGCGGGAACGCGGTCGGAGAGTCGCCCCACCACCGGGGCGGCGGGATCTACCTCAACGCGGCGTCGACCTCGATCGCGAACTGCGAGCTGGAGGACAACGCGGCCTACGACGGCGGAGCGGTCTTCGTCTACGACAGCACTCCCAGCTTCGTGGCTACGACGTTTTCTGGCAACCGGGCCGAACGAGGTGGAGCGGTCTACGTGCTCAACGGCCTGCCGGTCTTCGAGGAGACGGTTTTCGTGGACAACCGCGCCGGAGAGCACGGCGGCGCCCTGTACCTGGAGAAGATGTACTCGGCCTGCCTCCCCATCTTCCTCGACACGGAAATCCGCCAAAACGAGGCGCTCGGAGAGGGGGGAGGGTTGTTCAACAACGGTTGCAGTCCGGAGATCCACGACAGCATGGTCGAGGAGAACTCGGCGCAAGCGAGCGGAGGGGGGATCGTCACCTATCGCGGCGAGCTGGTCATGGCGGACACCGCGGTGAGCGGAAACAGCTCCGAGCTGAACGGCGGCGGCATGTTCGTCAGGTTCACCGACCTGGAGCTCAGCCGCTGCAGCATCGAGAGCAATCGGGCCGAGCTGGACGGCGGCGGTGCGATGATCGAGCTGACGGAGGGCTCTCTGTCCGCCTGCGATCTGAGCGCGAATCTGGCGGGACGCAACGGCGGAGGCGTGGCGGTCAGCTACGGCGGGCCGCGGTTGCTCAGCACGCTGGTGGTCGGCAACGTCGCCACCAGCGGCGGAGGCATGTACGACGGGACGCGAGCCGAGCCCAGGCTGATCAACACGGTCTTCAACGGCAATCTGGCCCAGCAGGGGGGAGGAATCTACAACGCCGAGCTGGCGGAGCCCGAGGTGACCAACTGCATCCTGTGGGGCGACGAGGGCGGGGAGATTCACGACGAGATCGGGAGCGAGCCGGTCGTCTCCTACAGCGACGTCGGGGGCGGCTACCCGGGCCAGGGCAACATCGACCAGCAGCCGCTGTTCGTCGATTCCGGACACTGGGACGATGGGGGTACTCCTTACGATGCGAGCGACGACAAGTGGGTCGACGGAGATTATCGTTTGCAGCAGCTCTCGCCCTGCATCGACGTGGGAGACGAGGAGGCAGCGCCGATGCACGACGCGGACGGAAACTGCTGGACAGACCTGGAGGGAACCGGAAATCCGGGTGTCACCGCGGACATCGGAGCCTACGATTACCGTCCCTGAAAGATCGTGAAAACAGAATGATCTCGGCTCGATCCACTCAGTCCTCACGTGGATCGGGTGTGTCTTCCAGCCACAGGGTTTTTTCGATCCGCTCCAGCAGGGGCCCGAGGGTCTCGCGGTTGCGGGCCGAGATTGCGACTCCGTCCAGGGATTGCGCGGCGGCGGCGGCCTCCTCCCTGCCGAGCAGGTCGGTCTTGTTCAGCACGGCCAGCCTCGGCTTGGACCCCAGTCCGAGGTCGGCCAGGATGCGCTCCACGCATTCGATCTGCTCACGATACACCGGATCGGCGGCGTCGACCACGTGCAGCAGCAGCGAGGCGTCGTCCAGCTCCTCGAGCGTGGCCTTGAAAGCGTCGATCAGATCCCGGGGCAGGTCGCGGATGAAACCCACGGTGTCGGTTATCACCACCTCACGCTCGCGGGGGAAGCGCAGGCGGCGGCTCGAGGTGTCGAGCGTGGCGAACAGCCGGTTCTCGACCGGTACCTCGGAGTCGGTCAGCGCGTTGAGCAGAGTAGACTTGCCCGCGTTGGTGTAGCCCACGATCGACAGCACCGGCACTCCCGAGCTGCGCCGCAGAGAGCGGCGCTGCGCGCGGCCTTTCGCCAGGCGGTCGAGCTTCTTCTGCAGCCGGGCGATCCTGTCCCGCGCGCGGCGGCGGCCGATCTCCAGCTTTGTCTCGCCGGGCCCGCGCCCGCCGATCCCGCCGGTCAGCCGCGACAGCGAATCGTCCCGCGCGCCCAGCCTGGGCATCAGGTACTTGAGTTGAGCCAGCTCCACCTTGAGCTTGCCGTCCAGCGAGTGGGCGCGCCGGGCGAAGACGTCCAGGATCAGCTGCGTGCGGTCCAGCACCTTCAGCTCGGTCGACTGAGCGATCGCGCGCGCCTGGTTGGGATCGAGATCGGTGTCCAGGATCATGAGGTCGGCGTCGTGCTGCATCGCGCGGACCGTCACGTCCTCGAGCTTGCCCCGGCCCAGCACGTAGAGCGGGTCGGGCCGAGGGCGCAGCTGGATAACGCGATCCACCACCTCCACTCCCGAGGTCCGCGCCAGCTCTCCGATTTCGTCCAGCGAGCGCTCGGCCTCCGGAATCCGGCGCCGGTCCCGCACCACCGAGGCCAGCACCGCGCGTCCTTCGGCCGCCTCGATCGGCCTGGACCGCACCCGGCGGCGAAACTCCTCCTCCAGCGAGCCGATCAGCGCGGTGAAGTCGTCGTCGAGCATGCCCGGGTTGAGCGGACCCGCCTGGCGGTACAGCTCCCCGTCCGGCGAAGGAGGCAGCAGGTGCGCGTAGTAGACCGCGCCGGGCGTTCCCTCCGGCGCGACTCCGATGGCGACCACCATGTCGAGCCGCAGCCGTGTCAGGTCGGTCAGGTCGTCGCGGCTGAGCGGCTCGGAGCGCAGATGGGTGTGCACCAGCCGCAGGCCGCGGAAGCGGCGCTCGCCGGCGCGCAGGCGTCCGAAGTCGGGCAGCCAGATGCGGCGCTGGTCGCCGACGGTGACCCGCGTCACCTGACCGCTGCGATCGATGAACAGCCCCACCTGGCGTCCGATCTCCCGCGAGATCAGCGCCAGCGACTGGGACAGCTCCGGAGTGACGATTCTTTCGGCCGGAATTCGCCGCGAGGCCAGCCGCTCCAAGGAGCGCTTCTGGGCGGTCTTGAGGCCGTTGGTGTTGCCGTGGACGCTCAACTCTTTTTCGTTGCCTCGCGGATCCGCTCGATGACCGGCGAGCGGGCCGCCCGGTGGTCGGCCGACCCCAGCCATTCGAGCTCGACGTCGGGTCCCGGCGGCTCGCCCAGCGCCGCCAGGCGAGAGGAGGCGACCTCCACGCGGCGCAGCAGACCGGGCTCGGAAGAGATAGCGCGCGCCAGGCCGTCCCGCACCTCGTCGAGCACCTCCGCGCTGCGACAGACGAGCATGCCGTCCACTCCGGCCGCCAGCGCGCGGACCGCCACGGCCGACGGCCCCCCGGAGTCTCCGACAGCGCCCATCTCCAGGTCGTCGCTCAGCACCGCGCCGCCGAAACGCAGGCGTTCCCGCAGCTCGCCCCGCACGATGCCGCGGCTGGCGGTGGCGGGCTGCTCCGGATCGAGGGCGGGGTAGACGGCGTGGGCTGTCATCACCGGCCCCAGACCGGTGCGGCACCAGGCGCGGAACGGCTCCAGCTCGACCGCCTCGAGGCTCTCGCGGCCGCAATCGATGCGCGGCAGCGAGAGGTGGCTGTCCAGCGTGGCGCGACCGTGTCCCGGAAAGTGCTTGGCGCAGGGCAGCACGCCGCCGTCCTTCAGCCCGCGCGCGAACGCCAGCCCGTGGCGCACCACCGCGGCCGGGCTCGCCCCGTAGGAACGATCGCCGATCACCGGGGAGTCGGGATTGATGTCCACGTCGAGCACCGGCGCAAAATCGAGCGTGAACCCCGAGGCGCGCAGCTCGGCGCCGACCAGCCGTCCGGCCCGCTCGGTGAGCTCGGGATCGTCGATCGCACCCAGCGCTCGGGCAGTCGGCAGCACGGTCAGCGGCTCGCGCAGGCGCACAACGCGGCCGCCTTCCTGGTCGACGGCCACGATCGGCGCCGGCGATCCGCCGGCGGCCCGCCGCGCCTCGTCCGTCAGGCGCCGCACCTGGGCCGGGCTCTCCACGTTGCGCGCGAACAGAACGATCCCGGCCAGCGCGCCGCGCTCCAGGTCGCGCGCCAAGCGGTCGGGCAGCTCCGCGCCGTCGAAGCCGGCCAGGATCAGCCGGCCGGCCAGCGCAGATTCGTCGTCGCGAGCCGAACCCATCAAAGGTTGTTTAGCAAAACCGCGTCCGGCGTAGCAAGTCGCGCGGCAGTCGGATCAATCGGGATGGCAGGTCTGACACGACTCCGGGTCGGGAAAGCTCTCTCCGCCGCCGTGGCTGTCCGCGTGGCAGTCGGCGCAGGGCGTGGCACCTCCGTGCCCGGCGCAGGCCCCGTTGGTGCCATGACACGAGGCGCACTCGTAGGGATCCATCTCCGGGTGGTGCGCATCGGGATGGCAGTCGGCGCATTTCGGATCTTCCCAGCCCGCATGGCTCGAATCCAGCGTGGGGTCGCCATCGGTGTCGGTATCGGCGTCCGAGTCTGTGTCGGTATCGGTATCGGCGTCCGAGTCGGCATCGGTGTCCGAGTCTGTGTCGGTATCGGCGTCCGAGTCGGCATCGGTGTCGGTGTCGGTGTCCGCGTCGCCGCCGTCTCCGCCGCCATCGTCACATCCCCAGGCGCCGGCCAAAAGAACCCCACCCAAACCCAAGATCAGAAATGCTCGTTTCATTGTCCACCTCCTCGCTTGAGATTAACCTACAGCAAAAATCCAGAGGCGTCTACTTCTCATCCACCCACTTGCACTCGGCGGCCGTGCGGGCGATGCCAGGCACGGTGATTTCGGGTAGTATCAGCCGGCACAGGAGGAACGATGAAGATCGCGATGGCGCAGATCAATCCCACCGTCGGCGATTTCGGCGGCAACCTGGAGCTGGTCGAGCGCGCGCTGGCCGAGGCCCGCGAGCAGGGCACGGAGCTGTGCGTCTTTCCCGAGATGGCGCTGAGCGGCTACCCGCCGCACGACCTGCTGGAGCGGCCGCGGTTCGTGGCCGAGAACCTCGAGGCGCTGGAGCGGGTCGCCGGGATGTGTCGCGATCTGGCCGCCGTGATCGGACACGTGCGGCCCAATCCCGGCGAAGTGGGCAAACGACTGCTCAACGCCGCCGCGCTCGTCGGGGACGGCCGGGTGCTGTCGGTGCACGCCAAGACGCTGCTGCCGACCTACGACGTCTTCGACGAGCGGCGCTACTTCGAGCCGGCCGCCGAGGTGCGCCCGGTCGAGTTCCGCGGTCTGCGGCTGGGGATTACCCTTTGCGAGGACAGCTGGAACGTGCCGGGCGTCTTCCAGTCGCGGCTCTACGAGCGCGATCCGGTCTCCGACCTGGTCGAGGCGGGTGCCGACCTGATCATCAACGTCTCGGCCTCGCCGTTCACGCTTTCCAAGCGCGCCTCGCGGCCCGAGATGCTGCGCTCGACCGCCGTGCGCCACGGGCGGCCGCTGGTGTTCGTCAACCAGGTGGGCGGCAACGACGACCTGGTCTTCGACGGACGCAGCGAGGCTTTCGCCGCGGACGGAACGACGCTCGCGCGCGCCGCGGAGCTCCGCGAGGATCTGCTGGTCTTCGAGCTGGAAAGCGGCGGCGAGGTGCGCGACGTTGTCGCAAACGACCAGGACGCGGTTCTGGAGGCGCTGGAGCTGGGTCTGCGCGATTACGCCGCCAAGTGCGGCTTCGCCAGCGCGGTGCTGGGGCTCTCGGGCGGGATCGACTCGGCCCTGGTCGCGGTGATCGCGGCCCGCGCGCTGGGCGCAGAGAACGTGCTCGGCGTGGCGATGCCGTCGCGCTACTCCTCCGAGGGCTCGGTGCGCGACGCCGAGCAGCTGGCGCGCAACCTGGGCATCGGTTTCGAAGTGGTCCCGATCGACGAGGTTTACCAGAAATTCCTCGAGGCGCTGGAATCGCGGCTGGACGGCGAGGCGCCGGGTGTGACCGAGGAGAACATCCAGGCCCGCGTGCGCGGCGTGGTGCTGATGGCGCTCTCCAACCGCGAGGGCCACCTGCTGCTGACCACGGGCAACAAGTCCGAGCTGGCGGTCGGCTACTGCACGCTGTACGGCGACATGGCCGGCGGGCTGGCCGTGATCAGCGATCTGCCCAAGACGATGGTCTACAGGATGGCCGAGCGGATAAACGAGGTCGACGAGAAGGAAACAATCCCGCGTGAGATCCTGGAAAAGCCTCCCAGCGCCGAGCTGGCGCCCGGACAGCGCGACCAGGACAACCTGCCCCCCTACGAGCTGCTCGACGCGGTGCTGACCAGGCACGTCGACGAGCGGATGGACGTCGCCTCGCTGGTCGAGCAGGGATTCGACGAGCGGCTCGTGCGCCGCGTGGCGCGCATGGTTCGGGCCAACGAGCACAAGCGCCGCCAGGCCCCGCCCGGAATCAAGGTCAACTCCAAGGCGTTCGGCTTCGGCCGCCGCTTTCCGCTGGCGCAGAAGTGGCCGGGCTGAGCGATTCGGCGCTCGGTTTCGCCCCGCGCCGTGCTTGCATCGCGTAGGCGGCATCGTATGATGGGTCCGGGTGGTATGTGGGGCCGCGCCCTGCCGAACGCGAGAAAGGAGTCTTGCGATGCCGTACGCCAGTTTGGAAGAACTGAAATCGTCGATTTTTGGAGTCGTCGAGATCAAGGACGAAGGTGTGGACGTCACCGATGCAGGCGCCCTGCGCGGCGAGCCGATCGATCGCCTGGTGCGCAGCGCCGTCTTCGGCGAAGAGGACGTGCGCGAGGCCGCGCGCTGGATCATCTGGTCGGCCAGCCAGGCGCTGGGATGCGGCTCGGCATCGATCCAGGGTCTCTACGACGCGATGGGTCGCGGCGAGGTCAGCGGCTTCACCGTGCCGGCGATCAACCTGCGCGGACTGACCTACGACGCGGCGCGGACCGTCTTCTCCGCGGCCGAGAAGCTGGGCACCGGCCCGATCATCTTCGAGATCGCCCGCTCCGAGGTGAGCTACACCGATCAGCGGCCCGCGGAGTATACCTCTTCGGTGCTCGGCGCCGCGATCAAGGAGGGCTGGAAGCTGCCGGTGATGCTCCAGGGCGATCACTTCCAGTTCAAGCTGGCCAAGATGAAGAAGGACCCCGCCCCCGAGGTGGAGTCAGTCAAGGCTTTGACCCGGGAGGCGATCGCCGCCGGCTTCTACAACATCGACGTGGACAGCTCGACCCTGGTCGACCTCGAGAAGGAGACGCTCGAGGAGCAGCAGCGGGCCAACTACGAGCGCTGCGCCGAGATCGCAAAGCTGATCCGCGAGATTCAGCCCGAGGGGATCACCGTCTCGGTCGGCGGCGAGATCGGCGAGGTGGGCGGAAAGAACAGCACCGTCGAAGAACTCTGCGCGTTCATGGACGGTTTCGCCGAGACCGCTCCCGATATCAAGGGCATCTCCAAGATCTCGGTGCAGACCGGAACCTCGCACGGCGGCGTGCCGCTCCCGGACGGGTCGGTCGCCGAGGTCAAGCTGGACTTCGGCGTGCTGGAGTCGATCACCAAGGCGGCGCGCGAGAAGTACGGCATCTCGGGAGCGGTGCAGCACGGCGCCTCCACGCTGCCCGACGAGGCGTTCCACCACTTCCCCAAGACCGGCGCCTCGGAGATCCACCTGGCCACCGGGTTCCAGAACATCATCTATGATCACGACGAGTTCCCCTCCGAGCTGCGCGACGAGATCTACAAGCACCTCGAGGAGAACAACGCCTCGGAGCGCAAGGAGGGCCAGACCGACGAGCAGTTCATCTACAAGACGCGCAAGAAGGCCTTCGGCCCCTTCAAGCGCCGGATCTGGGATTTGCCCGCGGAGGTGCGCGCGGCGATCTGCGAGCAGCTCCAGAGCAAGTTCTCGTTCCTCTTCGACCAGCTCGGCACCCGCGACACGGTCGAAGTGCTCAAGCGGCACGTGATCCCGGTGCCCGTGACCCACCCCAAACCCGAAGCTCTCTAGCCCGATTCGAGATTCGCTCCATGCCCGTCTCGACTCGAAAGCTGCGCGGCGTCAGCTTGCGCGGTGGGAAGGGTTCGTCTACTATCCCCCAGCCATGAGACGCTCGAGAATCATCGCCGCCGCGGTCGTCCTCGTGCTCGCGGCGGGGTGCATGCCGGATACGGACGGCGTGAATCCTCCCAGCGATCGGTTCATCTACCCGGTCGGGCTGGCGGGCGTCGCCGGCGGCGAGCGCCTGATGGTGCTCAACTCCAATTTCGACCTCGAGTACAATTCCGGCACGTTGATGTTGATCGACGTCAGCGATTTGGAAAGCCGGTTCGACGATCCTTCCAGCGAGGTCAGCCGCGACGGGCAGTACCTTTTCGTCGACGAGTCCGAGCTGACGATAAAAGAGGAGACAATCCGGGTCGGAGCCTATGCCAGCGACCTGGAGCTGACGCCGTCCGGAGACCGGGCGATCATTCCCGTGCGCGGAGAGCGCGCGATTCTGCTCGTGGACGTGGGCGGGCCCGAGGACGACGATCTGCTCGGCTGCGGCGAGGGCGGCGACCGGCGCTGCGACAGCGCCCACCGCGTGGAGAGCAACGACGACCACTCGCTCCCGATCGAGCCCTACGAAGTAGCCGCGCTGGACTACCCGGAGCCGGTCAGCGGCAACACCACCACCCTGGGATTCGCCACGCACCTGGCCGGCGGGGAGGTCTCCCTGTTCGTCGTCAGGGACGGCAGCGTCGGCGGGCAGGCCGAGGGAGAGCTGATCGACGTGCTGGGCGGCGTCGTTCCCGGCGCGAGCGGGATCGCGGTCAACCCGGTCAACCGGGAGGTCTACGTCTCCGGTCGTTCCCAGCAGGCCCAGGTGGCGGTGCTCAAGGTGCTCACCGACTCGCAGACCGGCCAGTACTCCTACAACCCGTTTTTCGGCCAGGTGAGCCACATCGATCTGGGAGACGAGATGTACGCAGGCACCGACGGGCGCGGGCTGGCCGTCACCTCGGGCGGAGAAACGGTCTACATGGCGACCCGCACGCCCTCGGCGCTGCTCGAGCTGGACGCCGACGCGCACGGGATGGTGGGCATGACCTCGGTCTGCACCGATCCCTCGGTGGTGGCTCTCTACGAGGACGACGCCGGAACCGCGAGCGAGGCGGACGACGCGACCTACGCCTTCGTGCTGTGCTTCCTGATCGGCAAGGTCTTCATCGTGGACACCGAGCTGATGATGGTGCTGGCCGTGCAGTCCGTGGGCGAGGGGCCCCACGCGATCTGGTTCGACCGGAACCGGCGCCTGGCCTACGTGGCGAACTTCTCCGAGTCGACGATCAGCATCATCGAGGTGCGCCCCCCTTACTTCAACCTGTTGCGCGACGACGCGGACCGGATCGTGAAAATCGGAAAGCCGCGTCTTCCGGAGGGTCATGACTGATCGCTCACCGGCAGTCGCGGGCCTGGCTTTGACGGCGCTGCTGCTGACCTCGGCGTGCGAGGACAACCCGCCGGACGCCGACATCTCCCAGTTCGACCGTCCCCAGGACGTGGCGCTGGTCTGCTACGATCGCGTCGAGGCCGACGGCGGCGTGGCGACCGAGACATACCCCCTGGATTGCTGCCGCTCGTCGGGACACGGCGTCGAGGGCTACTGCAGCGGGCCGCTCCCCGAGGCCGGCCTGCTGGCTTTCGTCACGCAGACCACTCCGGGAGAGGTCGCGGTGGTGGACGTGGGCTCCCAGTCGATCATCGACCAGGACGAGCGCATTCCCTACAACAGCTTCGTGCCGGTGGGCGGCCAGCCCAACGACATCGCGGCGACCTGGGATGGGAGCAAGGTGGTGACCTCGAACCTCGAGACCGAGGATCTCTCGGTGATCGAGGTCGCCGAAGTGTTCACCGGAGAGATCGTGCCGGCGGTCGTGATTCCGCTCAGCGGGCCCGGGGGACGGATCGCGATCGCCAAGGCGGAGTCGATCCGCGGTCGCTTCGCTTTCGTCACGATGCCGACCATGGGTCGCCTCTCGGTGATCTCCCTCGACCCGGATCTCTGCCCCGCCTCGACGGGCGGAGAAGCTCCGGCCGTGGGCTGCGAGCTGGGCTACATGCGCCTCGACTCGGCCACCGGGATTCCCCACGCCGTGGAGGACGATTCGCCGGAGGGGATCGCTCCCTGGGCGCTGGTCGCCTCGGAGCAGACGCCCGCGCTGTTCGTCGGCGGAATAGACGGCCACTACCTGGCCGAGATCGACAGCGAGATCCTCGTCTCCGCGGCGCTGGAGCTCGCCGAGCCCGGGCCGCTGGGAGAGGTGGCGCTGGTGCGCCGCCTCGAGCTCGAGGAGTTCACCAGCTCCGCGATCGCCCTGGAGCCTCGCCTCGAGCGCTGGATCTACGCGGTCGAGAACGAGCGCGGCGGCGTGCTGGTCGTCGACCTTCTCGAAGGCGAGATCCTGCCGATCAACGAGGACGACCCGCTGGCCGAGGATGCCTACAGCATCGATCTCCCCGGTCGCGCCGAGGCGGTCGCGATGCTGAGGCTCGACGAGGAGCCGGGCGAGGACGACGATCCCACGCTGACCTTCAACGGCACCTTCGGAGTCGTCTCCACCTCCAAGGCGGCGCTGTTCGTCGTCGATGCCGACGACAGCTACGCGGATCCGTTCGATCCCCACTCGTTGCGCTCCGCCGTCGATCTCTCGGACGAGGAAAATCTTCCCTACGTCGTCGAGGACCCGATCCTGGAGGCCGACGGCACGCAGCTCTCCGGGCAGGAGGCGGACGATCTGGCCCACTTCGCCGAGCCCGATGCCGGAGCCGGCGACGCCGGGCTGCCGGACTGCGAGCAGGAGGGCGTCGATTTCGGGCCCGACGACGACTACGGAATTCGCTTCGCCTGCGATCCGCGGCGCTCGTCGAGCGAGAAGTGGACGCTGAGCTGGGAGGGCGAGGTCGGGGTCAGCGGCGCGGCCGTGCTCTGGGAGCTGGAGCCCGCGGCGGGCGAGGGGGGCCACCTGGTGGTCGTGGACGAGAGCAAGAGCTACTGCGCGCAAGGGGTGCTCGGTCGCGACCAGGGCCAGACGTACGACGGCATCTCGGAGCTGGAGGGCTACCAGGGCGACCTGTTCGTCGTCACCTCCGAGCCGACGCCGCTCGAGGGAGCGGATTGCAGCGAATTCGAGGACCTGGAGCTCGTCTACCAGATCTCCGAGATTTTGGACGGGGACGGCCTGCGGCTGGAGCGCCTCGACAGCCAGACGCCCTGGCTGGACGAGCAGTGCTTCGGCCAGGCGTTCACCTACGAGATTCGCGCCTGGCGGCACTGGGTCCTGAAGGGATCGAGCACGGGGCACCTCGAGCACGGCTCCTACGACGTGCAGGGCCAGTGCGTGCCGGTCGCCGAGGACCCGGACGAGGAGGAGCAGCGCCTGCACTACAAGCGCCAGCGCGTCTTCGAGGGCCACGACTTCTACAACTACTACTTCACCTTCAGGCTGGAGGGCAGCGGCGCGCAGGGCAAGAAAGAGTTCGAGGAGCTGGCCTTCACCTTCGAGACCGACGGCGGTTTCAGGCCGCTCTACGCGGTGCTGGGCAACCAGATGACGGACATAGTGCCGACCCCCGAGGACGAGCTGATAATCATCGATCAGGCGGGGCAGGGTCTGATCATCTTCGACATGCTGGGTGATTTCGAGATCGTCGGTGCCGCGGTGGACTGAACGGGTAACGGCATCAGTCTCGATTGCGGCGGCGGTCCGGGCGGGCGAGCAGCGCCTGGGAGAATCCGCCGCTCAGCACGGTTTCCAGCCGAGCGGTCGGGCGGCCCCCGGCATCGTGCAGCGTGATCGGCTCCGAGAGCGAGACGCGTCCCGGGCGGCCGCGGCGGGCCTCGATCAACGTCAGCTCGGCGGACTCGCCCGGCGCGGAGTAGACCGGGGTCAGCCGCTCGGCGCGCAGACCGCGCTCGCTCAGCGCCACGAGCAGATCGTCTGTGCGGCGTGCCGGGAAGACGGCGCAGAGCCTTCCTCGCGCTGGGTGCAGCAGGCGAGCGGCGACCTCGATCCAACCGCGAAGGTCGATCGCGATCTCGTGACAGGCGGTGCACCGCTCCGGATCGCCGGGGAGACGGCCTCCATCGTCGGCCGGCCAGAAGGGAGGGTTGACCAGCGCGAGCTCGAGGCGTTGGGGCTCGAGCAGCGGGTCGGGATCGCGCATGTCTCCCTCGACCAGGCGATAGCGTTCTTTGAAACCGTTGCGCCGCGCGTTGGAGCGGGCCAGCGCGGCGAGCCGCGGCTGGATCTCGACGCCGATCGCCAGTTGCGCCAGCTCGCAGGCGAGCGCTGCCAGGCCCAGCGCGCCGCAGCCGGCGCCGAGGTCGACACAGGACCTGGCGCGCCTGCCCTGGGCGGCGAACCAGATCAGCAACGGGGTGTCGACCGAGAAGCGATACCCGCGCTCGGGCTGCTCCAGGATCAGACGCCCCTCGAAAAGCGCGTCAGCAGTCGTCGAGTCGCCGCAGTTTGCCTTTGCCATCGTTTTTGGTCATAGAAGTTGTATCAGACGCGGCCTTGCCGCGTCATAGAATCGAAGAGGAGCGACATCGATGAGACAGTGCATCAAACCGAGAGCGTTGGCAATCGCGACCCTGCTGTCGACGGCGAGCGTGGCGACAGGGGCCTTTGCCGCGACAGTCAGCCAGAAAGGCTCTTTCTACCAGGTCGAAGTGAAGACAGCGGCCGACGGCCGCGACGTGGTGGCGGCGGTCGAGGTCAGCGGCAGAGGTGGCTACCACTGCAACACGCTCTACCCGTGGAAGCTGACGATCGAGGCGCCGGACGGCGTGCAGCTGGGCAAGAAGAAGTTCCGCAAGAACGACGCCTCCCAGTTCGGCGAAAGCAAGGTGCTCTTTCGCGTACCCTACCGGACGTCCGGCGAGGCGGGACAGATCAGGGCCGAGCTCAAGATGAGCCTCTGCGACGAGAAGCAGTGCCAGATCAAGACTCTGGATCTCTCATGGCCCACCGGCTGACGGCGAGGATTCACCCCGGGCTCTCTCAGCGGCGCTTGAGAAGGTCGAACAGGCCGGAGTGCTCCGACGAGCGCTGTCGCATGCGGATGATGCGCAGCTGTCGCGCCGAGTCGATGTGGTCTGGGTCTACTTCGAGGGCGGTTTCGAAGTGCTTGATCGCCCGCGCCCTGCTCTTTTCCCTGAGGTGCAGCTTGCCCAGCAGGTAGGGGAAGGCGACCTCGTCGGGATGCTTCTTTTGCAGCTTGTTGAAGGCTCGCTCGGTCTCGCTTTTGCGATCGTGCGGCTTCATCAGGTACTCCGCCCAGATGCGGTAGGCGGTGTGCCTGGGATGTGAATCCTGCTGCTCCGCCTGGGCGAACAGCCTCGCCGCGAGATCGAAGTCGCCGTTGCGCAGCGCGCTCAGGCCTCCGTCGAAAGGCCGCTCGTGATCCGGTTGCGCCTTGAGGGTTTCCAAAGGGCGGGTGCGCGCGTCCGTGGAAGCCCGCTCGGGTCCGTCTTCTCGATCGAGCCTGGCGATGTAGCGGCGGCGGCCTTCCGGATCGATCAGAGTGCGGTAGGCGGTGTGCACGCGGATGTACAGCTCCTCGATCTTCTCGTGGACCAGCCCCCGGTCGATGCCGGCCAGCGTATCCGGGTGGTAGCGACGCTGGCGCTGCTGGAAAGCGGCGCGGATCTCCTCTTCGGTGGAGTCGCGCGTGAGGCCCAGCAGCTTGAAGTAGTCGGCCGTTCTGAGCTTGAGGTACTCGGCGAGCAGGCCCTTGGCCGGCTCCTCGTCGCGCGGGGTGGCCGGCGGCTCGGAGCGGCGGATTTTCTGGACGGCGCCTTTCGGAATTTCGCTGTCGCGCGGCGGATCGAGGACGAAACCGACGTGCTCCATCACGAACAGGCCGAACAGCAGCGCAGCCACGGACTGCGTTTCGGGAACCTGCTGCAGGATTTCTCTCACGCTGGCTCCCCTGCGAGCGAGCTGGAAGACCTTGGCTTCGCGGGGAATCAGCCCGATCTGCTCGTGCGGGTAAGGCGAAGATCTCAGTGAAAACACGACGCTGCGGTCGGTGATCGGTATCCGCTTCTGGATTCTCTCCGGCGACCAGTGACGGGCGACCCCGTCGAGCAGAATTCGTCCCGGATTCATCCGGGCGATTATCACGTCTTCCCTCCACGAATCGCCCGGGGAGAAGCGGAACTGCCCGGTCAGCCAGCCGAAGGTGGAGACGACCTTCTCCGAGAGGTGGGATTCCATCTCGGCGAACAGCTCGTGCGGGCTTATCAGCTCCATCTTGAGCAGAACCTCTCCGAAGCGGCGACCGCTGCGGGTCATCTCCGCGATCGCCCGCTCGTTCTGCTCTGCGGTGATGCGTCCGTTGCGCAGCATGTGGGCGCCCAGGGTCTCCTCGGGCAGAGACGACTCGGCGTAGACCGAAAAGCCGTTTTCGAAGAAGATCTTCTTCTGCATGGGACCGTGGATGATCGACAGCACGCCGGTGCGCTCCTCGACGTAGACCGCGTGGAGCAGCTCGGGCATCGGCAGCTTGTCCAGCGATCCGAACTCGGGCAGCCGTACTCTCTGGTAGCGGACGCCCTCGGGCTCGCGCGAGGGCGAGGGTCTGGCGCCGCCGCCCGGACCGCTGTCGCGGTCGGTCTTCTTGCGTGCTGCGTCCTTTTTCTCTGCGCGGCGATCGCTGGAGACCACGCCCTCGATCTGGGAGATCAGCTGCTTGACCTGAAACGGTTTTTGCAGAAACCCGGAGACCCGGAGCCTGGCGGTTTCGGCTTGCAGGTCGCGAGTCTGGAGCACGGCGCTCATCATGATCACCGGCAGGCGCGCGGTCTTCTCGTCCTTGCGCAGCCGGCGCAGGACCTCGAGACCGTCGAGGCGCGGCAGCAGCACGTCGAGCAGCACCACGTCGGGGAGGCCGGCGGCCTTTTCCAGGCCGGCCTGTCCGTCGGCGGCCTCCTCGACGGCGTAGCCGTGGGATTTCAGATAGATGCTGACCACACGGCGAACGTCGTCGTTGTCCTCGACCACCAGCACGCGCGCCTTGCTGCCGTGTTGCTTCATCGCGACTAGTATACTAGAATTTTACAACCAACCAGACAACGCCGTTCGAGGAGCCAAGACGAAAAATGACAGAACGCGTAGCAGCAATGGTCGTCGCGCTATCGGTTCTCGTTGCGGCCGGGTGCGGACCGACCTGTCCCGAGGTCAAGGCGAGCCTCGACGAGGAACAGCTGATGGCCGGCGACGTGGCTCGCGTCAACGAGCTGGTCGAGCGGCGTCGGGCGGCCGTCGAGGAGGCCGAGAGCGGAGATCACGGCTCGTTCGCGATGCGCAGGCTCGAGTTCTCGGTTACGGCCTGGAAGCTGGCGATCGAGACCCAGCTCCGCATCATCAAGGCTTCCCCGCGCTACGAGGATTTCGAGGTCTACAACGAGCAGCGCGAGCTGATCGACGGGATTCGCTGTCGGCTCGACGAGCTGCTGGAAAGCGAGGGGCACCTGGTCAAGGATGCCCTGGGTCGCGACGTGCAGCGCGATCACGACGCGATCGCCAGGCTGTTCAAACGGGAGTGCCAGGTCACGGGCTCGGAGCTGAAGACTTACTACGAAGAGGGAATCCGGAAGGAGTGAGACCTCCGCCCGGTCCGCAGGCTCTGGCTTTTCACGAAAAGAGAGCCGCCCTTACTCGGCGATCGTCGGCTCGAAGGGGAAGTGGAAGATGAACCCGAGACCGATGCTCTGATTGGAGTTCCAGGTCATGTCCTGGTCGTCGATGTTGCCGTCGGGATAGTCGCCGTCGCCGCCCTTGGATGTGGCCTGCCACTGCACCTCGTCGTCCTCGCCCTCGCCGAGCTCCCACTGGGTGCCGGCCTGACCGGCCTCGTCGGTGCCGCCCGCGTTCCACTTGAACGGTGCCAGGCGGTACTCGAGGTTGACCGCGAACCAGTCGTTGAAATAGACCATGAAACCGATCCCCGCCGTGAAGGTACCCCAGACCTTGGACTCGCGTTGCGGATCCCAGGCGTCGGAGTCGTTCCAATCGCCGCAGTAGTTGCTGGACGACGGGTCGTTTCCGTTGCAGGTCTCGCGTTGCTCGTAGTGGACCACGCCGCCGCCGAGGAACAGGTAACCGTCGACCGCGACGAACAGCTTCTCGAAGACGGCCAGCTTGCCGCGCAGGGGAACCGCCGAGAGCTGAGCGAGGTACATGCCCTTCATCAGCCCCACCTGGTTCTCGAAATTGTTGGCGCCGGTGTAGCTCGGCCAGTTGGACTCGGACGGTTGCGTCGAGCTTCCTCCGATATCCTCGGAGTTGGAGATGTGCTGAGTCAACTTGGTCGGCGCGTTCAACGCGTAGTAGGCGATGGCACCGATGCCCAGCCAGTCGAAGACGTTGAACTCGAGCCGGGCGCCGAGCAGGAAGTTGTGCATGTAGTCGTTCAGAATCGTGTATCCGAACTGCGGCCCGGCCGAGAAACGCATCTCGCGGTGCTGGACGAGCTTGCGCACGGCCGGCGCGCCTGCTAGCGGACCCTCGAGCAGGATCTCCTGCGCCGAGGCCGTCTTGGTCGTCCCGCAGACCGCGACCACTGCGAAGGCCAACGCCAGGATGAGTCGCTTCATGGTTCCTAGCCCCTTTCGTCCGTCAAGCATTCGTGTCCCCTTCCTACTTCGGCAGCTCGTACTCGAATATAAAGGGCACGAACAGGCTGACGCCGACGTGCAGCATCACGTTGTTGGTCAGCTTGTAGTCCTCGTCCAGCCAATTCTTCTTGTCTCCTCGTTCTTCCTCGTCGAAAGAGGTCTCGAGGCTCTCGAGCTCCTCGGGGAAGATGTAGTCGCGCAGCTCGAGGTAGATCGCGAGGAAACGCGTCAGGTAGAGGCGTCCGCCCAGACCCACGTTGAAAGAGAACTTCGCCGAGTAATCGAACTCCCGGTACTCGGGGTCGATCACCGGGATCGGCCGCGTGAAGATGAAGCCGCCGCCGCCGATCACCCACACGTCCCAGTGGACGATCCACTCCTTGAACATCGCGAACTTCCCGTAGATCGGGACGTAGGAGAAGTTCAGCTGCCCGCCCCAGAAGTACTCGTTGATCGGAACCGTCTGGTGCGTGGCGCGGCTGACCGAGAAGTTGAGGTCGGTGGGGGCGTCGAGCCAGCGATAGAAATTGAAGCTCAGCCCGGCGGCCAGCACCTCGGTGATGTAGTAGGACGCGCCCAGGTTGATCGACTGGTGCTGTACGAACGGGTCGTTCATCGAGATGCCGAACGACGGCTGCACGTCGACGCGGCCGGCGCGCAGGGCGTACACCTGCTGGACGGCCCAGATCGGGTGGCGGTCCCACTCCTTGTCGCCTTCCTGGGGACCCTCGCCCTCGGCCGGAGCAGCGGCGCCCGCTCCCGCGCCTTCCTCGCCCAGCGCGCTCATGATGTCGGCATCGGTGACGCCGCCCTCTGCTTCCCCGGCACCTTCCTCGCCCTCTTCCTCGAAGAGACCTTCCTCTTCTTCCGAGGCCTCTTCCTCGCCGAAGGCCATGTCGGCTTCACCCTCCTCGCCCGCGGGGGATGCGGCCTCGTCTTCCGCGGTCTCCTCCTCCGTGAACGACATCATATCGTCCTGGGCGAAGGCCGCGGAAGGCACGAGGAATAGACAAGCCAACATCACCGCCAGCTCGACGCGTGCTCTTTTCATCGGTTGTTCCTCTCGCGATCGCTTCGTGACGTATGCCGTGCTGCGTAAGTATTGATAATAATTGAATTAATTTGCAAGAGCTTCATTGGTCGCTCACTATAGCATACAGCCAGTTTCGCAATCAATTTTTATTTTTACTATTTGACCCGCTCTCAATCTCTTCGCATCCGCGCTCGCCGCGCCCCCCGAACCCGGCGCTTCAGCCTTCCTGCTCGTCTTCGCGCAGGAACAGCGCCTCGACGAAATCCTCGACGGCGAAGCTGCGCAGATCGTCCTTCGCCTCGCCGATGCCGATGTAGCGCACCGGAATGCCGTGCTCGTGGCAGACGCCGATGATGACTCCCCCCTTGGCCGTCCCGTCGAGCTTGGTCAACACCAGGTCGGTGACGCCCAGGGCCTGGTTGAACTCCGCGACCTGTTGCAGGGCGTTCTGGCCGGTGGTCGCATCCAGCACGAGCATCACCCTGTGAGGAGCACCCTCGTGCGCCTTGCCCATCACGCGCTTGACTTTCTTCAGCTCTTCCATCAGCGGCGTCTTGGTGTGCAGCCTCCCGGCCGTGTCCGCCATCACCAGGCCGGCGCCGCTCTCCTCGGCGCGCTTGATCGCGTCGAAGACCACCGAGGAGGGATCGGCACCCTCCTTGGACTTGACCACCTCGCACCCGGTGCGCCTGCCCCAGATCTCGAGCTGGTTGACCGCGGCGGCGCGGAAGGTGTCGGCCGCGGCGAGCACGATCTCGCGGTTTTGCTCCGTGAGCTTGGAGCAGAGCTTGCCGATCGTGGTGGTCTTGCCCACTCCGTTGACACCCACGACCATCACGCAAAATGGCTTGTCGGCGTCGATCTCCCACTCGGGGGTCTCCAGCGAGAGCGCCTTGGTCACTTCCTGCTCGAGCAGTCCCCAGACCGCTTCCTCGTCGGAGAGCTCGTCCTTGTCGAGAGCCTCGCGCAGCATGCCGACCAGCCACTCGGTGGTCTTGGTTCCCACGTCCGCGGTCAGCAAGGTGTCTTCCAGGTCGCCGAGCAGCTCCGGATCGATCTCCTTTTTACCCTTGATCAGCGAACCGATCTTGGCGATCAGACCTCCCCTGGTCGGCGCCAGACCCTGCCGCAGCTTGCGCAGCTTCCGTTCCCTCTTGGCGGCCTTGAGCTCCGCTGCGGCGGCCCGCTCCTCCTCCTCCTCCTCGAGCCTCACGCCGGGCGCGGCCTCTTCCTCCGCCTCGGCCGGTTCCTCCGCCTTCGGCTCCGGCTCCTCGGCGGCGGGCTCGAGCGGTTCTTCGGCCGCGGGCTCGGCCGGTTCCTCCGCCTTCGGCTCCGGCTCCTCGGCGGCGGGCTCGGCCGGCTCGGCTTTCTCCTCGACGGCCAGCGCTCGTTCGGCGGCCGGCTGCTCGAGCCGCTCTTCTTTCTCGGGCTTCTTGCGCCGCGAGACGGCCACCACGATGATGACGACGACTGCGATGGCGGCGACGATGCCGATGACAACGGGCGTGCTCATCTGCGGCCTCCAAATGATAAAGCGTTGAATCCGCAACGCTTTTCAGTTGTGTGTCCGTCGGAATACGGGCGCTATTTAAGCCTCCCTGTAAGCCAAAAGTCAAGCCCTCGCGATCCCGGAATCCACCACCAATATACAGATGGTCTCCCAGCGACCGGCAAACCGCCTCAGCGCTTCTTCCGCTCGCGGCGCGGTCTGGTTCGGGCCGTGGGACGGGCGGCACGCCGGTGGTCTTGCCCGATCCGAAAGGGGCGACCAGCACCGCGGCGCGCTCCAGCGCTTCGATCAGCTCCGGCAGGATCGGGTCGATGCCGCTCAGCCTCCCTGCTCCCCGCCGCCCGCCTCTTTCGCCGGCGGCGGAAAGTGGTGTATTTTCTCCCCGTGGGTGCTGTCAAACACGACTCCGGCTCGGGCGGCTTTCTCTACAAGCCGAGCCACGAGCGGGCGCTGGAGCTGCTGCTGGACGGCCTGCCCGCGAGCGTGCCGGTCGAGGAGGTGCCGCTGCGCGAGGCGGTGGGGCGCGTCGCCGCCGAGGATGTGCGCGCCTTGCGCCCGTTTCCGGCGAGCGACCTGTCGATGATGGACGGCGTCGCGCTCCGCCCGGGCGAGACGCCCGAGCAGGGCAGCCCGGTGCGCACCGGCGAGCCGATTCCGGCCGGGGCCGAGGCGGTGATTCCCGTCGAGGCGCTGGACGGAGACGATCCGCGAAGCGACGCCTCGACCCAGCACGTGGTCCGCAGCGGCTCCGAGTACGCCGCCGGGGACGAGGTGGTGCCGGCCGGCGCGGTGATCTCCCACCGCGACGTCTCGCAGCTGGCCCTGTTCGGCGTCGAGAGCGTGCGTGCGCTGCGCAGGCCGCGGATCCGCGTGGCGATCTTCGAGGGTCGTCCCTTCTTCGAGGCGGTCGAGTCCTGGCTGCGCGGGCTGCTCGGCTCCTACCACGAGGTCGAGCTGAGCGTGGAGCCGCTCGGCGCGATCGGCGAGCTGTCCTTCCCCGAGGGCGGGACCGACCTGGGGATCGTGGTCTCGGACGGACGACCCGGGCGCTACGACGAGATCAAGAGGCTGACCGGTGGTGCGCTGCCCGGGTTCGAGACGCTGTTTTGGAAGCTCGACCTGCAGCCTTGCAAGCACGTCGGCCTCGGTCGCCTGCGCGGGGCTCCGGTGCTGGTCCTGCCCGACGTCTTCTTCAAGACCGCGCTGGCCGCGCTGGCCTTTCTGCCGCGAGCGCTGGCGAGCTGGGCCGGGCGCGAGCTCGGGACGCGACCCGCCTACTGGGACGAGCCGCCCCGGATCCGCTATCCCTACCCCTGCCTGGTCCCGCTCGGGTTCGGCGAGCGGCGGCGCGGCCTCTCGGCTTCCGCCACCCCGCTGCGCAGCACCTTCTCGGCGCGCTGGGTCTCGGCCGCCCGGGGCTGGACCGTGCTGAACCGATCGCCGCGCCCCCACGACGAGATCGCCGCGCACGTGCTGGGCGAGCTGCGTTGAGAGATCCCTAGCCCGCGCCGGCGTCGCCCTGCTCCGGGTCCGCCGCCGGATCGGGGATATCCACGTCGGGCGGCTCGGGAATCCCGGGCTCCGAGGGCGCGGGCGCGGCCCCGCCGCAACCGGCGGCCAGCGCGGCCGCCAGCGCCGCGGCCGAGAGAACTCTCCTCGCGAGCGTCATCCTCGCCTCCTCAATCGCCCTGGCGCTCGAAGGCCCCGATGTCGGAGCCGTCGCACGTCCCGCCGTCCGGGCAGTCCGCGCCGTCGATATCGACCGGTCGATCCGCGCCGAGCAGGTCGTGCTCCATCCAGCTCGGCGTCTGCGGGAACTCGATCGGGATCTCCAGCATGTGGCCCGAGTCCGCGCAGAAGGAGCCGGCCGCCGGCGTGTAGTCGTAGACGGAAGGATCGACGAACTCGCAGCTCGCGTACCAGTTGTCCTGCGAGGCCCACAGGCCGTCGTCCACGTCGGCGAACTCGGCGGCGATGCAGCCGTCGCAGTCGGGCGGCTCGCAGTCGATGCCCGTGTATGTGTAGACGCAGTGATCCACGTCGAAAAAGGCGTTGTTGCCCAGGTAGGGGCGATAGTAGTCGGCGTACATCCCGTGCTCGAAGCCCTCGATGTAGTTGCCGACCACCGCGATGTCCGCGCTGCCGTGGTGGCTCTCGGAGAGCCGGATCGCGGTGGAGTGCCCCTGCCCGACGAACGTGTTGCCCAGCAGCAGGGTGTGGGGATGCAACTGGGAGTCGTTCAGCTCCTTGGTGGCCAGGTAGACCGGCGCGTGGGTCTCGCACGAGCCCTCTGCGACGAACAGGTTGTTGCTCACGAACATCTCGCCGAACAGGTGGTAGTCGGAGGCCTCCTCGCTGTGGATCGCCCGGCAGTTCTGCCCCGCGTTGCCGCTCAGAGCGAAGATGTTGCCGTCGACGATCATCCGCTCGTCGCCGTAGTCCTCGAAGTCGAGGTGAACGAAGGCGTACCTCTCCAGGTAGGGATCGTCGCTGGCGTCGTCGGCGAAGAAGTCGTTCTCGCGCACGATCATGTCGCCCAGGTTGCGCAGCGACACCCCGCGGGCCCGCTTGGTGTATCCCAGGTGGATTCGGTTGCGCTCCACGCGCACCGGGTAGCTCAAGGAATCCCTGACCAGGATCGCGGCCGAGCGGTCCGAGCCGTCGCCGGCGATCTCGCGGCGCGCCACCTGGGACTCGCGGATCTCGCAGTCCTCGATCGCGACGGCGCAGCCGTCGCAGTAGATCACCGAGCCGAAGTCCTGGTAGGGGGCGGGCAGAGCGGACTGGACCGTGTCCGTCTGCCCGTGGATCGTGAGCCCGCCGATCACGTTCTCGTCGCCGGGCTGGAACATCTGCACAGCGCCCTCGATTCCGAAGACGTACGAGTCGCGGCACTCGGGTCGCGCCCGGTCGTACAGCCCGCCCGCCTGGGGATCGTGCCCCGCCTCGCGCAGCGCCGCGACCAGATCGTACCCGGCCGAATTGCCGTAGTAGCCGCCGTAGGCCGGAGCGCTGACCGCCAGGTAGTAGGTCCCGGTCTGCGCCTCGGCGGCCGGCACGTCGATCTCGATCGGGTAGTGGGTTCCGCCGCTGTAGACGGTCTCGTCGCTGTAGAACAGGTCGGCCGGATCGGTGCCGTCCAGGTAGACCTCGAGCCCGATCTGCTCGGCGGCGTCGGTCGGGCAGTACTCGCTGCAGGCGAGCTGGATCTCCAGCTCCCAGCCCTCGCCGCTCGAGGGAAGCTCCGCCAGCTCGAAGCTGAACCAGTCGGCGGTGTCGCTGTCGACTATCTCCAGTCCCTCGTAGGCCACGCCGAAATCTATCGCGGCCGCGTCGCCCGAGGCGTCGTTGGGCTCCAGCTCGTCTCCGCACTCGCCCGCGAGCACGTCGTCGACCACGCCGTCGCAGTCGTCGTCGCGGTTGTTGCAGACCTCCTCCTCGACAATGCACTCGGGCTCGTCGACCAGCGCGTCGCAGTCGTTGTCCAGGCCGTCCCCGATCAGCGCCCCGCTCTCCTCGACCCGGCCGCCCGGGCGCACGACGGTCTCGAACTGATCCACGTCGCGCTCCCAGCTGTCCGGATCGTAGCCGCCCAGCAGGCGCAGGCCCGGCGGCAGCTCGAGGGAGCGGTCGACGAGCTGGTACTCGCCGGCCGAGACGATCACATCCTTGCCCTCGGCGTCGGCGAGCTGGACCGCGGTTCCGAGCGTGGCGCAGGGCGCGGCCTTGCTGCCGCAGGAGCCGCCCGCGTCGTCGCCCTCCACCGCGACGAAGACGTGCTCCTCCTCGCCGGGCAGTGTGTAGAAGTCGACGCTCACCTCGTCCCAGTCCGAGGCCAGGTCGCCGTCGGTGACCGTCAGCCGCAGCGTGTAGCGACCCAGCGAGTCGGCGCTCAGCTCGGGCGCCTCGGCGCTCGCGTCGGAAAAGCTGCCGCTCGAGCCCTCGGGATCGGTGGAGACGATCTCCCACCAGTAGTCCAGCGTCTCTCCGTCCGGGTCCGTGACCGCGGGCGCCAGCTGGGCCGGTGCCAGCTCGGCCACCGAGAAGTCGTCGCCGGCGTCCACCTCGGGAGGATTGTTGGTCGCGGTCAGCGTCAGCGTGTCCGGCGCGCTGGCGTCCTCGCCGTCGTCGACGATCAGCTGCACGGTGTAGCTCCCCTTGGTGTGGGGCGTCAGCCGCGGGTGATCCGTGTCGCCGTCGATCAGGTCCCAAGCGGCGTCCTGCGGGGAGCCGGTCACCGACCACTGGTAGGCGAGATCGTCGCCGTCGTAGTCGCCGCCCGAGCCGGCCAGCACCGCGGTCTGGGTGTTGACCAGGGTGACGTCCTCGCCGGCCTCGGCCGTGGGCGGGTTGTTCTCGGAGTCGACCGTGACCAGATCCGGAGCGCCGAAGCCCTCTGCGTCGGCCGCCGCCAGCGAGAGGGTGTACTCCCCCTTGGCGAACGGGGTGAAGTGAGCGGTCGGCGAGCTCTGGCCGCTCAGCTGGTAGTCGTCCCCGCCCGGCGGGGTGCCGATCACCTCCCACTGATACTCGATGATCGAATCGCCGTCCGGGTCGCTGGCCGAGCCCTCCAGGATCGCGGTCTGGCCGTTGAGCGTGCCCACGTTGGAGCCGGCGTCGGCCTCGGGCGGGCGGTTGTGCTGGACCTGGATCGCGACCGCGTCGGCGTAGCTCTCGGAGTAGGAGTCCGCGACCACCAGCTGGAAGACGAGGCTGACGTCCTCGTCCGGAGCGGTGAACGAGGGCTGCGCCGCGAACGGATCGTCCAGCGCGACCGGAGAGCCTGCGATCTGCGACCACTCGTAGCTCAGCGAGTCGCCGTCCGGATCCAGGCTGCCGCTGCCGTCGAGCTGCACCACCTCGCCCGACGCGACGATCTGGAGCTCGCCGGCGTCGGCGATCGGCCGCCGGTCGACCGCGATCGTGACCTGGTCGGGATCGCTGCTGTGCACCTCGTTGGAGACGATCAGCTCGAAGACCAGCTCCCCGCCGGTCTGGGGCGCGGTGAAGGTCGGGTCGGGGATGTCGCCCGCCGAGAGCGAGACCGTCTCGCCCGAGAGCTGGCTCCACGAGTAGTCGAGCGGCGCTCCGTCCGGGTCGACCCCGGAGCCGTCGAGCACCACGCTCTGGCCGGGCTCGACCACCTGGTCCGGGCCGGCGTCGGCGTAGGGCGCGCCGCTCCACAGCACGGTGACCAGCACCAGATCCGGCTCGGAGGTGTGCAGCCCGTCGGAGACGCTCAGCTCGAAGGCCAGCACGGTGTTGCTCTCGGGAGCGACGAAGGAGCACTCGGCGCTGTCGGAGCCGTCCAGCTCCACGTAGTCGCCGCTGACCTGCGCCCACTCGTAGCTCAGCGCGTCCCCGTCCGAGTCGCTGCCCGAGCCGGAGAGCGTCACTGTCTCGCCGCCCGGCGTCGCCTGGTCCTCGCCCGCGTCGGCGACCGGCGAGGCGTTGTCGTCGACCACGTCGAACTCGACGTAGGCCGGCAACGACTCCTCGAGCCCGTCGTTGACAACCAGCTGGAACCCGAGCGTCGCCTCCTCGAGCGGCGCGTTGAACGAGAGGGTCTCCTCCAGCGGGCTGGAGCCGTCCACCGCGGGACCGAAGACCTGCTGCCAGAGGTAGGCGATCTCGTCGCCGTCCGGATCGCTGCTGCCCGAGCCGTCGAGCGTGACCGCGCCTCCGATCGAGACCTGGGTCGGACCGTCAGCCACCGCCAGCGGGCGCTGGTTCTGCTCGCCGTCCTCGACCTCCTCGTCCTTCTCGCCGCAGGCGGCCAGGAGCATCCCGGCCGCGAGCCAGCAGAGCATCGCTCTAGAAACGAACCACCTCATCGGGAATCACCTCCGTACAGCCAGATGCCAACTTTACACTTTTGATGCTGACGACTTGTACCACGGATTTGGTTCTGATTGGAGACGATCTGTCCCCATGGTTTGCGAAAGCCGTGAAAGTTGCGGGAAAGTTGCGGGAGCTACCCAAATCCGCGATACGTGCTATGTTTCGTCTCCCCGCCGCGGGGCTGCGCTCCGGCGGGGCGAGGTGGAACGGCGAGAAGAGCGAGTGCCGTCCGATTGTCAATAGAGGTTCGTTTACATGGTCGACTACAAAGACACGATCTGCCTGCCGCGCACCGGCTTTCCGATGAAGGCCTCGCTCTCCAGCCGGGAGCCGGAGTTCCTCGAGCTGTGGAAGGAGAAGCGGGTCTACGAGCGGCTGCTGGACAAGACCTCCGGCGGCGAGCGCTTCGTCTTCCACGACGGCCCGCCCTACGCCAACGGCGGGATTCACCACGGGCACGTGCTGAACAAGGTGCTCAAGGACATCGTGACCAAGTACCGTTCGCTCAAGGGCCGGCACGTGCGCTACATTCCGGGCTGGGACTGCCACGGACTGCCGATCGAGCTCAACGTGGAGCGCGAGCTGGGCAAGCCCTCGGACGAGGCGGACCGGCTCTCGATCCGCAAGCGCTGCGAGCAGTTCGCGCTGAAGTGGTCGAACCACCAGCTCGCCGAGCTGCGGCGCCTGGGCGTCTTCTCGCTGTGGGACGAGGCCTACCGCACGATCGATCGCGACTACGAGCAGGTGATCGTCGAGGAGCTGGCGCGGATCGTGGAGCGCGGCC
This sequence comes from uncultured Myxococcales bacterium, assembly GCA_964530995.1. GTDB lineage: Bacteria > Myxococcota_A > Polyangia > JAAYKL01 > JAAYKL01 > CAZHCG01. The sequence continues at coordinate 54,415 of CAZHCG010000002.1, read as the reverse complement.
TGGTCTACCGCGGCCACAAACCGGTCTACTGGTGCGCCGGCTGCCGGACCGCGCTGGCCGAGGCCGAGGTCGAGTACGGCGAGCACACCTCGCCGTCGATCTACGTAACGTATCCGGCGCTCGACGCCGACGAGCTGGCCGAGGCGCTCGGCCTGGAGAAGGACGGCGCGCCGCCCTCGGTCATGATCTGGACGACCACCCCCTGGACGCTGCCCGCCTCGCTGGTCGTCGCGGTCCACCCTTCGTACCGCTACCGGGCCTACGCGGTCGGCGAGCAGCGGGTGGTCGTGGCCGAGGAGATGGCCGAGAGAGCTTTTGGGGACTGCCGGGTCGAGGCCGAGCCGCTCGGGCGGGCCGTCCCCGGCCAGCGGCTGGCCGGGCTGCGCGTGCGGCACCCGTTCATCGAGCGCGAGGTGCCGATCCTGGTCGCGGACTACGTGACGCTCGAGGCCGGGACCGGCTGCGTGCACACCGCGCCCGGTCACGGGCAGGAGGACTACGTGCTGTGCGCCGGGCACGGAATAGACGCCTACGCGCCGGTCGACGAGAACGGCAGGTTCACCGACGAGGTCGAGCGCTGGGCCGGCAAGGGCGTGTTCGACGCCAACCCGGAGATCGTCGAGCTCCTCGCAGAAAGCGGCGCGCTGCTCAACCCGCCCGACCAGACGATCGACCACCAGTACCCGGCCTGCTGGCGCTGCAAGCAGCCGGTGATCTTCCGCGCCACTCCGCAGTGGTTCGTCTCGATGGATCGCACCGGCCTGCGCGAAGAGGCGCTGGCCGAGATCGATCGCACGCGCTGGATTCCGCCCTGGGGTCGCGACCGCATCCACGGAATGGTGGAGAACCGCCCGGACTGGTGCATCTCGCGCCAGCGGGTCTGGGGCGTGCCTTTGCCGTTCTTCTTCTGCGAGAAGTGCGGCGAGCCGCTGGTCGACGCCGGGGTGATCCGCCACGTGGCGAAGATCTTCGGCGAGCACGGCAGCGACGAGTGGTGGAAGCGCGAGGCCGCCGAGCTGCTGCCCGACGGAGTGGAATGCGCGGCCTGCGGCGGGCGTTCCTTCGGCAAGGAGGCCAACATCGTCGACGTCTGGTTCGAGTCGGGCGTCAGCTGGGCCGCGGTCGCCCAGCGGCGCGAGGGGATGTCGGTGCCGGTCGACCTCTACCTCGAGGGCTCGGACCAGCACCGCGGCTGGTTCCACACCGCGCTGCTGACCGCGACCGCGACGCGCGGACACGCGCCCTACCGCGCGGTGCTGACCCACGGTTTCATCACCAACGAGAAAGGCGAGATCCTCTCCAAGAGCCAGCGCAACTTCGTGCCGCCGCAGAAGATCGTCGACCAGCAGGGCGCCGAGATCCTGAGGCTGTGGGTCGGCTACGAGGACTACCGCTCGGACATCGCGTTCTCGCAGGGGATCCTCAAGAGCCTGGTGGAGTCGTACCGCAAGATCCGCAACACCTTCCGCTTCATGCTGGGCAACCTGCACGGCTTCGACCCGGCCGAGCACGCCGTGCCGCTCGCAGAGATGACCGAGCTGGATCGCTGGATGCTGGCGCGCTTCGGGCGCTACCTGGACAGGATCGATCGCGCCTACGACGAGTACGATTTCCACCACGTCTTCCACGGCACGATCGAGCTGGCCACGGTGGAGCTGTCCTCCTTCTACCTGGACATCATCAAGGATCGCGTCTACTGCGACGCGCCCGAGGGCCTTTCGCGGCGCTCGGCGCAGACCGTGCTGTACGCGCTGGCCCGCGACACCGCCCGCGCGCTGGCGCCGGTGCTGAGCTTCACCGCCGAGGACGTCTGGCAGAACCTGCCGGCCGGCTCCGGAGAGCCGGACTCGGTCTTTCTGGCCGGCTTCCCCGAGGTACCCGGCCAGTGGCGCGACGAGGCGCTGCTCGATCGGATGGAAGCGCTGCGAGAGGTGCGGCGGCAGGTGACCAAGCTGCTCGAGGAGCGGCGCGCTGCCAAGCAGATCGGCAACTCGCTGGAGGCCGAGATCGGGATTCGCGCCTCGGGCGCGACCCTGGAGCTGCTGCGCGAGGTGGGCGGGCGGGCGCTGGCCGACCTGTTCATCGTCTCGGGCGTGGAGGTGGAAGAGGGCCGAGGTCCGCTCGCGGTGACCACCTCCAGGAGCGAGGCCGCCAAGTGCCCGCGCTGCTGGCGCTACGGGCACGGAATCGGACAGGACGCGCGTCGTCCCGAGCTGTGCGCGCGCTGCGCCGGGGTCGTCGAGGATCTCGTCGCGCGCGGCGAGGCGGAGGTCTGAGCAGCCGTGGCCAAACGAGCGAAAAAGCCGCTGATCGGTCTTGTCGTGCTGTTCGCGCTGACCGTGGCGGCGGACCAGGCCAGCAAGCAGTGGGCCCTGCACGCGCTGGTCGACGAGACCTTCCACGCCCGCGGCGAGGAGTACCCGGTCTGCGCCAGCGGCGCCGAGGAGGTCGCGCGCGAGCGCTTCGTGCGGAGGCACCGCGAGTCGATCGAGGTGATCGACGGGCTGTTCAACTTCAAGTACGTGGAGAACTGCGCCAGCGCCTTCGGCCTGATGAGCCGCGTGCCCGAGTCGTTCCGCTACCCCTTTTTCATTCTGATCTCGCTGCTGGCGGCGGCCTTCATCCCCTACCTGTACCGCAAGACCCCGGCCGAGCAGCGGATGATGCTCTACGCGCTGCCGTTCGTGCTGGGCGGCGCGGTGGGCAACCTGATCGACCGGCTGGTCTACCGCTACGTGGTCGATTTCGTCGACTGGTACGTGACCGTGGGCGGAGTCGAGCGCCACTGGCCGACCTTCAACGTGGCCGACGCCGCGATCGTGATCGGGATCGGGTTGATGATCCTCCAGATGCTGCCGGGCAAGAAGGACGACCGCGCAAAGAAGCCCGCCGCGGACAAGGCGGGTCGAGCGCAATAGTCGCGAACGCTCGCCGGGGTGCAACGATGCGGGCTCCGGGCCGCAAGGGCCGGCCGGCTCTGCTCGGTCCGGCCGGCGGGGCTCTTTTCAGCCGCAAATGACCTCGGGAGTGACGGCCCGCTCGCCGAACGCCGCGAGCACCTGCCGGTCCCAGGTGACGAGCCGGCATCGCAGGCGCTCGGCCATGGCCACGAACTCGCAGTCGTACGCTGTGCAGCCCGAATCGCCGGCGAGCCGGAGCACGTGGCTGTCATCCGGCTCGTCTTCGGCCCGGGAGTCGAGAAGCCCGCGGACGGCCTCGATCGCGTTCAGGCACTGGGAACGGGTCGCCAGCCCTTTTCGAAAGTAGGCGAGCAGCACGTTGCGCAGCTCCGAGAACAGGAGCGGCGGCGCCCGCCAGGCCGGGTCGCGTCGCAAGAGTCGCTCGACGATCTCCGTTCTCTCGCCCGGGATCACGAGCGGCACGACGATGTTGGTATCGACGACGATCAAGGCCGTTTCTCGGCGATGGCCGCTTCGACTTGCTCGTCGGTCATCCCCGGGCCTCCGATCGCCTCCCGGACGGCCTTCAGCCGCTCGAGCCGTTCCTCGATCCCCTCCTCGTCGGGCCGGGCCTCTGCCACGGCCGACTCGAGGATGTGGAGCAGCTCGCCGTTCAGACTGCGGTGCGCGGCCGCGGCCCGGCGTGCCAGGCGGCGCTTGAGCGTGCCGGGAACCTTCTTGATGGAGAGAGTAGCCGTTTCCTTGTGATCCATAATAACTCCTTTATGAAACCATTATGTTATACTATCTGGTGTTCCGCAAGTGACCCATCTCGTCCGCTCGGGCGAGCGCCGGCTCGCCTCGCCGCAGGAAATCGACCCAGATCTAGGTATCGGCCAGGATCACGGGACGGTCTCCGACTCGGGACGCCGGTCGAGGTATGCGCGCAGCGCCTCCCGGACCAGCTCGCTGCGGCTGCGCGATTCCCTCTTGGCAACGCGGTCGGCCTGCTCGAGGAGATCCCTCGGAAAGGTCAAGCGCGATAGTCGCGAACGCTCGCCGCGGTGCTCGACTAACAGTCGGGAAAGCCGTACTATTCAATCAGAGTTGGCCGAAAGATCGTCTGCGCCTTCGACGACGAAGCCGTCCACGTCCTGGCGATCGGCGGCCACTACGAGCGTTGATTACGAGGCCCGACGAAAATCTCTTGCCGTCTCCCCGGAGCGCCGGTCATTCTCCGAGCAGCTCTTCCGCCTCCAGCAGCGCCGCAGCCAGGATCTCGAGATCCCGCCCGGCGCCTGTCGCGCGCAGTCTCTGGGCGCGCACGGCCCACCGCATCGCTTTCGACGGAGAGCCGGCGAGCAGCTCCGCGCGCGCGGCCTGCCTGGCTCGCCAGGCCAGAATCTCGATCGTCATCAGCGGCTCGAGATCCGCGCCGCAGCGGGAACACCCGGTCGTGCCGCGAAAGCGCGCCCGGCAGACCGGGCACCGCGATCTCGGCGGGTCGGCGCTCATCTGCCCTCCACGAAGAACACGAGATCCTCCAGCTCCCGCACCGCAGCGCTCAGGGCGGCCTCGTCGCCGGACTCGACCGCGTGGCGAATCGCCTCGTGGAGGTCGATCGCCTCCTCCTTGTCTTCGGCGTGCATCTTCTCGAGCAGACGTTGCGAGCGTCCGACCAGCGCATCGGAACGTGCCACTGCCTCGCGCCAGTCCGGGCTCGCCGACGAGCCGTCTCGCCCGGAGGCGTCCTCGGGCGCCGCTCCAGCGGTTTCTCCCTCTCCGACGCGGTCGCCAAAAAGGGTCTCCAGCCGCTCCCGGGCCGCTTCGATCTCCGCTTCGCTCTTGCGGGCCAGCGCGCCGTCTATCGCGACGTGCTTGGCGTGTCCGGTCTCCTTCTCGATCGCGGAGACGTTCAGCATTCCGTCGAGATCCAACCTCATCTTGCACAGGATTTCGTTGGGGTCCTCCCTGGGGTTCAGATCCTCGACGGTGAACGATCCCACCGGGATGTTGCGCAGCGCGTCCGCGTCTTCTCCCTGGAAGACGTCGATGCGGGCCTCGCGCTGATAGGGGGTTGCGGTCGTATAGCGTTCGGTGCGTGTGACCGGAAGCGCCGAGTTGGCGCGGATGATCGGCCTGTAGCAGTAGGGGTAGGGGGCGCCCCCCCGCTCGCCGAGGAACGAGATGCCGAACGAGTACGGCGAGACGTCCACGAGCACATTCGAGACCTCCCGCCCGTCGATTCTCGAGGCCAGCACACCCGCGCCCAGCGCCACACACAGATCGGGGTGGATTTCTTCGTGTGGTTCGAGCTCGAGGCGATTTTGCAGCAGTTCACGAACCAACGGGGTCCGTGTCGAGCCGCCGACGAGCAGCACGGCGTCCAGCTCGCGAGCCCCGACCCCGGAGTCGTCCATCGCCCGGGTCACGCTTTCCATCGTCTTTTCCACCAGCGGGCGGATCATCTCGTCGTACTCGTTTTTGCCGATCTCCAGCTCGAGGTGCAGCGGCTTGCCGTCGCGCTGGCCGAGCCCGTCTTCCCTGATCTCGGCGTAGGGCTCCTCGCTGAGCCTGCGCTTGGCCGCCTCCGCCGCCCACCACAGGCGGGAACGGGCGGCCGGATCGCCGCGGCGGAGATCCATGCCGTGCTCTTCGGCAAAGACGTCTGCGAGGCGATTGAACAGGATCTGGGTGAAATCGTCTCCGCCGAGCCGGTTGTCGCCGTGGCTAGCGAGCACCTCGGTCACGTTGCCCTCCAGGCGCACCAGCGAGACGTCCAGCGTTCCGCCGCCGAGATCGTAAGCCATCACGGTCTCACCGGCGCCCCCGCGGCCGTAGGCCAGACAGGCTGCGGTGGGCTCGTTGAGTATGCGCTCGACCTCCAGGCCGGCCAGCGCCCCGGCCTCGCGAGTGGCCTGCCGCTGGGCGTCGGAGAAGTAGGCCGGCACCGTGATCACGGCCCGCCGAGGGGCGCTCCCCAACTCGCGCGCGGCCCGCTCGACCAGCTCGCGCAGCAAGAGGGCGGAGAGTTCCTGGGGGCTGAAGCGGCGATCGCCCAGCTCGATCTCGTCTTCCGTGCCCATCATCCGCTTTATTCCACGCGCGGTGCGCTCCGGGTAGAGCAAGTGCTGGTTGCGCGCCGGCGCGCCGACGAGCAGCTCACCGGAGGCGGACAGCCCCACGCAGGAAGGCAGCATCTCCTCGCCGTCCGCAGCGAGCACCCGCACCCGGTCTCCGTCGAACATCGCGATCTCCGAGTTGCTCGTACCCAGATCGATACCTGCCGTCGTCTCACCGCTCATCGTTCTTCTCCCTCTGTCTCCCGCCTGGCGACCTCGACTTCGGCGTGCCGGATCACCCGACCCCGCCACTCGTACCCGTTGCGGACGACTCCGAGCACCCGGCCTTCCGGTTCGGCGTCCGTCCTCACGATCTCCACCGCTCGCATGCGTGCGGGATCGAAAGGCCGCCCCTCGCACTTCGACCGGGTCACGCCCCACTCGCGCAACAGCTCCTCGATCCGCTCCAGGCCCAGCAGATCGCCGTCGGCAATCGCCTCGGCCGCCTCGATCGTTTGTCCGGCGGCGCGCGTGCCGAACGCGCGCAGCACCCACGAGGACGCGACCGACTCCCGCGCCGCAGCCAGCCCGCGCCGCGCCGTGTTCTGGCTCCGATCGAGCCGCTCGCGCAGATCGATCAGTATCTCGACCATCTCCCGCCGGACCGACTCGTGCGCTTCGCCCTCGCGGCCGGCGTGTGCTCCGGTAGGGTTCTCACGGCAGGCGGCGAGCGCGGCGTCCACGCGCTCGGAAAGTCCTGCCACGGAGGAGAGGTCGCCGCGGAGTCGGTCGAACGATCGCCCCTGGAGGCCGATCTCCCGGGCCAGGGTCGTCAGCGCCGACCACAGCGAGTGCAGATCGTAACCGCCGCCCTTTTCCGCGCCCTTGCCCCCGTTTCTCTCGGCAGCCGATAGGATCTCGGGGGCGACACCGGCCGGCGGTGCCTCGTCGGCGAGGACAGCACGGACCCACTCCGCCACGCGAGAGGCCGTCTGGTCGACTCTGTCCCGCTGTTCGCCCTCCATTTCCCTATTTTCCTTTCGCGATGACAGCCAGCCAGGGGCCGAGACCGACGAAGCGGCGCTCGGCCGGCAGATCGTCGAGCAGGGCCGCCAGCGGTCTTTCCGGATCGTCCGCGAGCAGCAGACGCTCGATCCGTCGGCGAGGATCGGAGATGGCCTCGTAGGCGTCGCGAATCCGCTCGAACGCTTCGGGGTTCCCTTCGGGCGGGTTGCGCCGTACACAATCCAGGTAGGCGCCGCGTATCTCGTCAGATGTGGCGTCGTGCCCTACTCCCAGAACGGCCCAGGGATCGTCGTTTTCGACATGCTCGTCCATCTGTTTCGACCTCGGTGATCCTCCGCGTTATCGACGGCGGCTCTTTCTCTTTTTCTTTTTTCCGTTCTTTTTCTTCTTGTCTTTTCTCTTCTTGCGTCCTGTCGATTCGGACCAAATGGTCGGAAGCTCTCCGGAAGCCTCGGTCTGGCGTATCGCCTCGCCCAGGCGCCTGTGGAGATCGGGAGCTCGTTTTTTCAGCTCTTCCAGGTCGGGATTCTCCATCATCCGGGGGCCGAAGCGAATCGCGATCTCGAGCATGCAGGCAGCCAGCCGAGGTGGCAGGTCGGGCATGGGGTTGCCCTCGCGGTCGATCATCTCCTCGACGAACTCGTGCAGCATCTCCGGGGGCATGTTTAGCTGGGACATCAGGATCTCGCCCAGCGAATCCAACGAATCGATGACCGAATCTTCCTCGTCCCCCTGGTCGAAAACGTCCTCGAACTCCTCTTGCTGCGGCAATGGCGGCTCCCCCCGCGCGCGCCGGCAGGCAGGGCAGTCGCACGGCGCCAGCTCCTCGGTCCACCAGGAGTCCGTCGGATCGTAGCCTGTCGACGAGGGCCTTGAGGCCGCCTCCCGCTCCCGCAGGACAACCTCGTCCGTCCGGGAGAAATCCAGCTCTTCCAGCACGCCGCCTCCCGGCGGCGACGCAGGGCTCCTCGTTCGGCGCCCGCTCTCGCGGTGGGCGGTCAAGATCTCGGCGACGAGCTGGTTGTCGCCCTGTCTGCGGGCCAGACCGAGCGCGGCCCGCAGGCACATCAAGATCCGCAGCCACCTCGATGGCGGCAGGCTATTGGCCCGCAGCAGCAAGAAACGCGCCGTGTGCGGCGGTCCGAGGGCCAATCCGGCACCCGAAGCCGCGTAGGCCAAATCGTACTGGCGCGCGCGCGTTGCGGCTCGGGCGAGAGCCGCCAGCTCGGCGGCTCCCAGCGCGCCCGATCCGGCGGCCAGATCGTCGAGAATTCTCCTCCTCCACTGCCGGGGCGGGCCCAGCGGAGTCTCGTGATCCTCCCCGATCCCACAGACCCGCGCGGCCGCCAGCGCAATCGAGCCGGGAGCTAGGAGAGCGGGCGCGTCCGGCAGGAGATTTCCGGCCGCGGAGAGGAGCGCGCCGTCCGGCTCGGCCGTCGCCTCGCACAGCGCCCCGGCTGCCAGCTCATCGCCCAGCAGCTCGTACAGAGCGACCAGTCCGCTCCGCGCGCTCTCGATATCGCCCGACAGGATGTGCTTGCAAAAGCGCAGCGCCGTTGTCATCGCGCGTCTCCCGGCTTCTTCCGCGCCGGGCAGTCGCCCCAGGCGGTCGAGGTCGCGCTCGACCAGGTGCAGCTTGCGTTGCGTCAGGTGTCGCCGCGCCGTAGCCGTGAGCAGCCGTCTCCGCGCCCTTTGCACGTCGCCTCGGTTGGGTTCGATCGTCTCCGCGCGCTCGACATGTCCGAGCGCCTTGTTCAGCGAGCCCCGCTTTTCGGCGGAGCGCGCCAGATGGAGGAGCGGTCGCACGTCGTCGGGTGCGGCGTCGCGCCAGGCGAGCGCAATCTCGTCCAGCGCTCTCCAGTCCCCGTTCCTGGCCGCTGTCCACTCCAACCTGCGGCAAAAAATCTCGGGATCCGGATCGGCGCGGCACGCGCGTTCCCAGATTAGCTCCGGGTAGAGGAAGTACGAATCACATCCGTCCACCAGCGAAGAGCGCGCCCGGATTTCAGGTGGTTGGCCCTCGTAGAGATGGGCCAGGCCATCCCCACCCCCTTCCGCCTCGAACACGGCGCGCGCCTCCTCGACGACGGCGTCGGGTGGCCAATCGAGCAGGTCGATCATGCGCAGATAGAGGGTCGCTTCCTCTGGACCGCCCTTCGAGAACCGGCCCTCGGCCTGGGAGTGCCTGCGGAGCTCCTCCAGGCCTGCGCAGGCGTTGCACAGCGATACGGCCTCGCCGTGGCGCTCGGCCAGGATCTCGTTGGTGCGCACGAACAGCCGCCAGAAATCGGAATCGACCGTTATTCTACCGCCTAGCGCTCGGCGGACATGACCGAACGGGACGTACGCCAGCAAGCACCGCGCCGCGATCCGCTGTGCGAGGCGCCGTGCCAGCTCGGGCGCTCTCCGCTCGCACTCCTTCATCGCCGCTCCGACCACCCGCCCCACTTTCCGGCGCTTGCCCGCGGCGATGGTTTCGTCCACGGCGGCGAGGGCGTCGCGCAGCCGAGCGCGCTCGCCGAGCACGGCGTCGACCAGCGCCACGACCGGCGGCGTGGCGATTCGCGGCCGCGCTCCGCCGAGTAGGACGCCGAAAGCCGGAGCGATCGCGGCGGGCGCGCATTCGGGCGGCAGCGCCCCGATCAGCTCCTCGCACGCAGCGTCGTCGCGCCGGTAGAAGGCGGCGATCGCGCGGGCGAGCAGCTTCCAGGGCGCCAGCGGGCTGCGGCGGGACACGCTCGGACAGGCCAGCTCCTCCTCTCCGACCGGCCCGCTCGTCGCCGCCTCCAGCGCCGCGGACAGCTCGCCGGCGGCGAGGCGCAGCGGGTGCTCGCGGCTCAGAACCCCGCACCCGGCCACCTGCCGCGGATCGACCACGAAGCGCCGGATGTCGTCCTCGATCTCGCGCCGCTTCTCCTCTGGAAAATCGTCGCGGGCCAGGGGAGCGAGCAGGGCGTCGACCTTCCCTGTCAAAGCCGCCAGGCAGGCCCGGCCGCGGAGCGCGATCTCGCGGTGCCGGGGAAAATCGCTCTCGACCACGTCGAGCAGGGCCTTCGCCTCGACTCTCATCCCCGAGGCGATCATCGCGTCGGCGCGCGCCGAGTAGGCCCGGGCGACGAGATCCTCGGTCTCGTCCGTACGGTCGCGCCGGTGCAGCGCCTTGGCTCGCGAGAGGGCCTCCCTGAAAGCGCCGCCGCGGAAGAGATCCTCGACGCGCGCCGCTTCCTCCGCCGAGGTTCCCAGCTCGCCGATCGCCGCCGCGCCGCCGCCACCGCTACGCTTCTTGCGTTTTCTCTTTCTTCTTCCCATTGAACACGCAAGCTCGATCGAGTAACGCCCGAGGCCACCCAGATTCAGGCCGAAAAGCTACACGTTGCCGGGCCGGCGATGCAAGGTCGATTTTCAGGAGGCCTCGTCGCGTTTCCGCCGAGCCGCGTCAGGCGCCGGGCGTTCTCGCGCTCGACGAGCGCCTCGAGGCCCGCGCGCACGAGCGCGGTCTTCTCGGAGATCCCGGTGAGGCTACTCGCCTGTGCGAGAAGGGCGTCGTCGATGTTCAGCGTGGTTCTCATCCTCGACGAATACCTCAGGATGTCGCCTTACCCCCGGGCGCCAGGCATCTCTCGGCCACCGCGGCGATGATCTCCTCGATGGCCGAGGTGTCGGCGATCGCGTCCCACACCTTCTGGGCTTCGAGCTTGACGTACTCGTGGACGAGCACGTTTCGCATGCCCAGGACCGGCACGAGCCGGCTCGCCAGGTCGCCGGCGATCACCCCGGCCCGCGACATCTTCTCGAGGATGTCGGTGTAGCGTACCGGAGCGCCCAAGCCGGCGTCCGTGACGATGTGGTTGCCCACGTCGATCACGGCCTGGATCAACGTTTGCAGGTTCCGCTCGGCGATGTCGCGATTCTCCCAACTCGCGAGGAAGGCCTCACGCCCACGAGCGCGGACGACAGCCAGGCGGCGCAGCGCTTCCTCGGCGTGCTCGATCCGGGTGCGGATCACCTCGGGATCAACCATCGCGCGGCTCCCCCTTTCCGAAGGTCCCGTCGGCGATTCGCCGGGCCAGGGCGGCGTTGTGGGCGCGCGTCACCGGCTCGAAGTCGAGCCAGTCGCGCACGGCTTCGAAACGAAAGGCGTGGAGCGCGCGCTCGTCCCGCGTCCACAGGGGGAGGCCGTCCCGGGCGACGCGGTAGCGCAGGGCCGGGGAGGCCTGCTCGAGGAGCACGAGGTCTACGCTCTGGACGGGTCCGGCCAGTCGCGCCAGAGTCGCGAGCTTCCAATCGTGAATGTTCTCGACGTTCTCGTTCGTCCGCACCGCGAGGTCGACGTCGCTCATCGGACCGTGCTCTCCGCGCGCTCTCGAGCCGAAGAGGAGCACGAGGTCGACCTCGTCCCGCGCGACCATCTCCTCGACCGCTCCGGCCACCGGTCGCGGCAGCAGCGCCATCTGCTCGGTGAAGCTCATACCTCGATTATAGCCAGGCGCGATCGTCCTGTAAAAAAGGGCATCGCGTTCGAGCGCTCCGCGAAACGAGCGGCTACGGCTCCACGTCCCGCGGCTCGGTCAAAAGGCGGACTCCGTCCAGAATACGGCGCACCGTCTCGGAAGAGAGGGTGCCGATCTTCTCCACAAGGTCTCGTCTGTCCACGGTGAAGATCTGCGAGACGTTGACCGTGCAGCTCCTGGGCAGGTTGGCCGTCTTCTTCTTCAGCGGCACGTTTCCCGGCGAGGCGGCGAGCCTCCTGCTCGTGGTCAGGGCGCAGACCACCACTGTTCTAATCCCGCTCTTGTTGAACAGATCGTTTTGAATCACGACATGCGGATGCCTGTAGCCCGGACCCGACCCGGACGGGCGACCGAGATCTATCCAGAAGATATCCCCCTGCCTGGCTACCATTGTTCCCGCAACAATAAGCGGTGCTTGTCGCGCATCGCTTCGCGGAGCCGCTTTTCGCTTTCGCCTCTTTCGCCGTCGACGTGGGCTGCGTTGATCTCCTCGAGCAACCGACGGTTCTCCAACAGGCGGGCCAGCCTCTTCACCGCCAGCGCGAAGACGCGGCTGCGAGAGATCCCCAGCTCCTCGGCGAGAAGATCTGCCTGCTCGAAGATTTCGCGCGGCACGGAGATCGCTGTCTTGACGCTCGCCATTGTTATACCATTATTACTACTGATAGTAGTATTACCCACGCTCATCTACCTGTCAACTTCCGCTCGAGCCCCTCCCCCGTCGTTCTCGTGGCGCTGATTGCGATCCGGTCGCCGTCGCTGGTGGCGCGGATCGCTCCCTGGCGATCGGTGCGGAACAGAGAGACGGTCCGCTCGGCGAGCGCGAGGCGGACCCTGCGGTGCGGCATCCCGTGGCGGTTCCAGGGGCCGCAGCTGGCGACCGCCACCGCCGGCGAGACCGCCTCGAGAAACTCCGGGGTCGAGGAGCTGCGGCTGCCGTGGTGCCCCAGCTTGAGCACGTCGGCTTGCAGGCGGGCGTGGTTCGCCAGCAGAATCCGCTCGCCGGCCGCGCCGAGGTCTCCGCTCAGCAGGAACGATGTTCGACCGTAGTCGATGCGGACGACGATCGAGTTTTCGTTCAACTCGAGGGTGGGATCGTAGCCGACCCGGTCGTGGCAGGGGTGCAGCACCTCGAGGCTCGCCGCGCCGACTCTGTGCTCGCCGCAGATCTCGCGCGTGCGAAAAACCCGGACGCTCTTTTGCGCGGCGATGTCCAGAAGCTCGGCGTAGGCCGGGTGGGCGCCCTCGTCCGCGCCCTGGCCGTTGTCCCAGATGCTTCCCAGCTCGAAGCCGCGCGCGATCGCGGGCAGGCCGGCGACGTGATCCAGATCCGGGTGGGTCAGCACCACCGTCTCCAGTCGCTCCACGCCCAGCCGTTCCAGCACGGGAGTCACCACGTCGCCTCCGGGATCGCGGCCGGCGGTTCCGCCGCAGTCGATCAGCCAGTGCTCGCCGCGCGGGAAGGTGACCAGCGAGGAGTCGCCCTGGCCGACGTCGAGGAAGTCGACGGTGAGGCGATCGCGGGGGATCTTCGGAGCGTCGAGCGCGACCGCCGCCGAGATCAGCAGCGCGAAGGCGGCGCCCGGTATCGCCGCGAGCCTGGGCCGCCCGGCGAGCAGCAGCAGCACCGCGACGGCGAGCGCGAACACCCCGACCACGACCGTTGGCGACGGGTCGGAGATCACGCACGGCAGCTCGGCCAGGGAGCGCAGCGATCCCTCGAGAACGGCCAGCAGCGGCTCCACCGCCCGCGCCGCGATCGAGGCGGCCGCCGGAGAGAAGATCGCGGCGAGCTCGGTGACCAGCACCGCGGGCAGCACCAGCAGGCTGACCGCCGGGACGGCCAGCAGGTTGGCCGGCACGCCGACCACAGAGGCGCGATCGAAGTGCAGCAGCACCAGCGGAACGGTTGCTGCCGAGGCGGCGAGGGTGGAGCGCAGCAGTCGAGCAAACCAGCCGGCCGCGGCCCGCAGCCCGGATCGCAGCCTTCCCTGCTCGGCGTCGTTTCCGCCGGGCAGGGTCGCGAGATCATCCCCGGTCCGGGCGACGGGACGCAGCACCAGCAGAAAGGCGATCACCGCCGCGAAGCTGAGCTGGAAGCCCGGCTCGACGAGCGAGGTCGGATCAGCGGCCAGCAGCGCAGCGCCGGCCAGCGAGAGCGATTCCAGCGCGCGTCCCCGCTGAGCGAGAGCTCGCCCGGAGAGCAGGAAAACAGCCATCGCGCAGGCCCTGATCGTCGGTGTGCGGGCACCGGTCAGCAGGGTGAAGGCGACCGCGACCGGAATCGTCGCCGCCGCGGCGATCCGGGCCGGATCCAGGCGCCTGGCCAGCGGAGGCACGCGCAGCAGCGCGAGGCGCAGCAGCCAGAAGACCGCCAGCACGACCAGTCCCAGGTGCAGGCCGCTGATCGCCAGCAGGTGGGCGGTGCCGGTCCGCCGGAACGCCTCGCGCTGCTCGCTGGAGAGCGCGGCGGACTGGCCCAGGCCCAGAGCGCGCGCCAGGCGCGAGGGAGCCTCCTCGAGAGCGTCGCTCCAGAACTCTGCCAACCCGGCTCGGAGCTCGTCGACGCGCCGGGTCGCGAATCTGGAGCGCGTCTCCTCCAGCGCGATCGCCCCGGCGTGGGGGACGACGGCCGAAAGGTAGAGATGCTCTTCGGCCTGTTTTCCGCCGGGCGGATTGGCCGGTCGTCGCCACGGCCGCGCAGTGCTCCGCAGGCGCACCAGGTCGCCCTGCCGCAGTCGAGGCCTCGGGCCTTCCAGCGCAGTGACGTAGAGCCGTCCGCCGCAGCGGCGCCATCCCGAGACGCGCGGCTCGCCGAGACAACCCGTGCAGGCGTCGAGGTCGATCGCGAGCCGGTGGCGGCCCTCGACCGTCAGCACGGGACGCGCCAGGGTACCTCGCAGCACGCGCTCGCACGGCCCCCGCGGCTCCGGCGCGCGAGGCCGATCCTCGGGCGTCGGCGCGCGCAGCCAGCCCAGCGCCAGCGCGACCGCGGCCGCCACCGGCAACAGGCCCGTCCCGGCTCGTCTGGCCAGCGAGAATCCGACCGCGCCGATCGCCGCCGCGGCGATCGCTCCCTGTACCGCGGTTGGAGCCAGCAGGCCCAGGCCGACACCGGCGGCGAAGGAAACAGCAATTGCGGGCAAAGGGGACATGCCGGAGCCGAAAAGCAAGCACCGTGCCGCAAGCTGTCGAGAGTCGAAAGGCAGCAGGCGCGCGGGCTGCCCGCGTTCCGGTCGAGTGGCGAAACGGCGGCGAGAGCGGCGAAACGGCGATCCGGGGCGATTCGCCGCCGTTCGTTGACTTTATGGTAAATGGTATGAGCATTATAAGGGGTCGGACCGCATCAGCCCGAAGGGATGGACGTCGCCGCCGATTGGCGCGAGCGCTACCCTTCGATTACCGCTGCGGTGATTCTCACCGGTGCCAGCATGGACGAGCTGGAGCGCTCGGCCGGGATAGACGCCGTGATTCCCAAGACCGTGGACGCCCGGCAGCTGGCCGAGGCGCTGGGGCTGGGCGAATAGCTCAGGGCAGCAGCGGCCGGACCTGCTCCGGAGAGACCGGAACCGCCACGGCCCTTCCGAGAAAGGAGACCTCGACCACCAGCCGCGGCCGGCGTCCCTCGACGACGGAGAGCACTCCCGAGGCGCCGGCGAACGGTCCGTCAGCGACACGCACGCGCTGACCGGCCCGCACCAGCGGATGCGGGCGCACTTCGTCCTCCCCGCATCCCACCAGGATCATCAGGCTCTCCACCACATCGTCGTCGACCGGGGTGGGCGTCTCTCCGAAACCGACGATCCGCACCGTGCCCGGGGCCCTCAGGATCTCGATCCGCTCCGGCGATCGCGGATCGACGCGCGCGAACAGGTAGCCGGTGAACAGCGGGCGGACCAGCTCCACGCGCCGATCGCGGCGGCTGGAGACTGTGCGATAAGTGGGCAGGAAGACCTCGACCGCGCGTCCCTCCAGGAAGCGGGAGGTGGTGCGCTCCTGGTTGGACTTGACGTGCACCGCGTACCAGCGGCGCCGGTTCTCACGGTGTTCTTCGTCGGCCATCGACTTCGATCTCACTGTTCGACGCGCGCCAGCGTCAGCGAGCCGCTGGCCACGTCGACGCGTCGAGTGCAGGCGCGCACGCGAAAGGCGATCAACGCTCCGAAGGCTCTGTGCAGGCTCGCCTCCAGCTTCAGCGTATCGCCGGGCTCGACCGGCGCGGTCCACTTCATGTCGGCGCGGGCCAGGTAGAAGATGCGCCCCTGGGGACGCTCCTTTCGCTGCTCGGCGGACAGCGCGATCAACAGCCCCGCTGTCTGCGCCAGCGCCTCGGTGACCAGCACGCCCGGCATGATCGGACGCCCCGGAAAGTGCCCGGAGAACTGCGGCTCGTTGGCGCGCAGCTCGCGCTCGGCCAGGATCTTGCGGTCGACCTCCAGCCGGAGCACGCGGTCGACGAACAGGAACGGCTCGCGGTGAGGCAGCAGCTCCTCGATTCTTTCACGTCCGACTTGCAACTCTTTCATCTCGTCCTTTCCGGCGGATCCAGCTCGGCCAGCTGCTCCGCCAGCAGCTTGCGCGCGCGACGGCCGAGGTCCGCGGGCCTGTCCCGCGGGTCCGGGGTCGACTCCTCCAGGACCCGGATTCTCCACGTGGCGCGGCGCCTCGGCAACCAGCTGCCGGGCCCGGGCGCGAGGTACGGCTCGTCGGAGTGCAGCACCACCGGCACGATCGGGACTCCGGCATCGATCGCCACGCGGAAAAAGACGTCCGAGAAGGGCAGCGGGCGCCGTCCGGCGGCGCGCCGTCCCTCGGGAAAGGCGAACAGGGAGTCGCCCGCCTCCAGCGCTCGCCTGGCGCGGCCGATTCCCTCCAGCGCCGAGGCCGCGCTCGCCGTGTCGACCGGGATCGATCCGCTCCAGCGAATCAGGATTCCCAACAGCGGCACCCGCAGGTAGCCGGCGCTGACCGGCACGCGCACGCCGGGAAACAGCGCCAGCGCCAGCAGCGCGTCGATCCAGGAGCGGTGGTTGGCCACGTATAGACGGGGCGGCCCGCGGGTCGACGCCGGATCCGGCAGCTCGGCGAAGCCCAGCAGGCGCACCGCGCTGAGGTAACGGACGAAGAACGAGCGCAGAAACCACGAGCCGAAGCGGCGCAAGGCGACCGCTCCGCGACGGCGGCCGATCAGCGCGACCAGCGCCAACAGGGGCAGGGCCGCGAGCAGCAGCAGGTTGGCCACGGCCCAGCCGCCGAAGCCGGCGGCGCCGACCGTCAGCCAGCGGAAGATGGAGGCGCCTTTTTTCTGCTGCGATTCGTCGGGAGGCATCGGGGACGGCGGGCGAGCGGGGGCCTACTCTTCCTCGCCCTCCTCCTCCTCCTGTCCATCTTCTTCGTCTTTGCCCTGGGCTGCGCGGATCGCGCCGTCGATGTCCAGGCTTAGACCGAAGGTGATCACCGTCTCGCGGTTGAAGAACGGCTTGCGGTACTCGCCGCTGGGCGCGAGCTGGTTGGATGCCGTGATCGCGCCGAGGTTGAGGCTGATCATCTGCACCGGCTCGGGCAGACCGTAGCTCAGCATGTAGGAGAAGCTCTGGCTGTAGATCCCGCGCTCGTTGTGGTCCGTGTCGCGCGGATCGTCGCAGCCCTGCGGATCCGTGCAGATCCCGTCGTCCGAGCCGCCGATGTCGCTCGGCTTGTACTTGTAGATGTAATTGTGAGTGTAGGAAAAGGCGAACGACAAGGTGGAGACCAGACCGAGGCTGAGGCTCAGCGTGTTGGCGACGCTGAACGTGGGATTGATCGCGTAGGCGTCGTAGGCCAGCGCCTGGTAGCGCGTCGAGGTGGCTCGCTCGGTGTCCGGAATCGGGGTCTCGTCCAGCGGGTTGGCGTCCGGCCTGGGAGTCACCGACTCGTGGAAGTACTTGGTGAATCCCGGCCTCCAGCCCAGGGAAAGCCCTTCGAGAACGTTGGGGAACGAGAAGGTGGCCTGGGTGCCCAGCTTGAGCGAGGTGTACATCGTGGTGTAGCGTGACATCCGCGAGGTGGGCAGCACCGCTCCGCCGTCGAGCCCGGTGCGGAACTTGACGTCGTCATTTACGTCGAAGCTGTGCGTGTAGCCCAGGTTGATCGGAATATCGCGGAAGAACGTCTCGCGTTTCTTGTTGGAAAAATCGCTGTTGGTCAGCTCGGTGTCGAACCCGATCGACGTGGACAGGCTGACCTCGTCGGAGATGTTCCACACCGGAGCGAGGCCGAATCCCATCGAGTAGTTTGGATTGTATGAGTACTGGTAGTTCTTGTCGAGCGAGCGGGCCGTGAAGGAGTTGTCCCAGCTCAGAGAGGTGCCGGCGAACGTGCGGCGGAACGGCTTTTCGCCGTCTTCCTCTTCTCCCTCTTCCTCTTCACCCTCCCCTGCGGCGGGCTGCTCCTCCTCGGCGGCGGGCTCTTCCTCGTCTGCGGCGGGCTGCTCCTCCTCGGCCGTGGCGTAGGGATCATCCAGCGCCGGGGCCTCCGGTTCCTCCTCGTCGCCCTCCTGGGCCGCGGCGAGACCGGTCGATGTCAACAGAGCTGTCGTCCACAGAATGATAACCAGGCGTTTTTGCACGGTACGCGTTCCTTTCAGCAAGGCGTCCCCATTCTCCTTTCATGGGGACGTCACCGCCACGGGGAGAACGGTGAGATGCATTCAAGCGGCTTTGTTCAACTATGTCAACACGTCTTGCGGCATTCTCCCTGGGTCGTTCCAACCCCATCTCCAATACGAGCTAGCAATAATCCTGCCATCTTTGGGTGGTACCGCCGGTGCGCGCTGACGCCGAAACAGGGTGTCGTCTACCGTTTTTTTTGAACGGATAAAGGAAACAGCGGCTTTTCCCGGTGCGCGGAGGGGGACTCGAACCCCCATGAGGGAAACCCTCACTAGGCCCTCAACCTAGCGCGTCTACCAAATTCCGCCATCCGCGCCGGCGTCGAGTCAGCGTTTATCCACTCGAGCGGCGCTCCTGTCAAGCCGCTGTTCGATTCCCGGCCCGTCCGTCTCCTGGTGGATTTGACCGTCGCGGCGGGCGGCACTAGTATCAGTCCATTGTCCCGGGGGGATATCCCGAGGAGGTCGAGAGGAATGGATATCTCGAAAATGGTCGAAAGAATCGCGTCCTACCGCGACGCAGTCGTCGAGCTGGAGCGCGAGCTGGTGGCGATCCCGGCGCTGAGCCCCGAGTACGATCCGCCCCCAGAGCAGGCCGGCGAGTCGCGCAAGGTGGCCTTTTTGGAGAAGTACCTCCGCGAGCTCGGCATCGACGACCTGGAGCGGATCGAGGCGCCGGACGATCGGGTACCCGAGGGGGTCAGGCCGAGCCTGATCGCCAGGATTCCGGGCCGCTCGAGCGGAAAGACCACCTGGGTGATGGTCCACACCGACGTGGTGCCGCCCGGAGACCGCGGCGATTGGAAGACCGATCCGTGGAAGCTCGAGGTCGACGGCGACACGCTCTACGGGCGCGGGGTGGAGGACAACCACCAGGGGCTGGTCGCCTCCTTGATGGTCGCCAAGGCGATCAAGGAGTGCGAGGCCGAGCTTCCCCACGACTACGCGATCCTGTTCGTCGCCGACGAGGAGTGCGGATCCAAGCTCGGGATCGGCTACGTGCTCGAGCAGCGCAATCCGTTCGGAAAGGACGACATCATCATCGTTCCGGACGGAGGCGCGGCGGACGGCAGCGAGATCGAGGTCGCCGAAAAGGCGATCATGTGGGCCCGCTTCCGCCTGGTGGGCAAGAGCTGCCACGCCTCGATGCCGGAAAAGGGAACCAACGCGATGCGCGCCGGGGCCCACCTGGTGGTGCGGCTGGAGAAGCTGGCCGAGGTGTTCGGCGACAGTGACGGCGTCTTCGATCCGCCGCGAAGCACGTTCACTCCGACCAAGAAGGAGGCCAACGTCGGCGCGGTCAACATCATGCCCGGCGAGGACGTCTTCCACCTGGACTGCCGCGTGCTGCCGCGCTACCCGCTGGAGAACGTGGAGGCCGAGATGGGCAGAATCCTGGCAAGCGTGGAGGAGGACTTCGGCGTCGAAGGAGAGATCACCTTCACCCAGCGCGAGGAGGCGGCTCCGCCCACCCCGGTCGACGCGCCGGTGGTCGGCCTGCTCAAGTCCGCGATCGAGGAGGTCTACGGTGTGGAGGCCGGGCCGATCGGGATCGGCGGCGGAACCGTGGCCGCCTTCTTGAGGCGCAAGGGGCTGCCGTGCGTGGTCTGGTCGCGGATGGAGGAGACGATGCACACCCCCAACGAGAACGCGAGCCTGAGCAACATCCTCGGCGATGCGCAGGTGATCGCGCGGGTGGCGCTCGCCGAGTAGGACGAAGAGGCCGGATGGATTTCGACGACATCGCACAGCGACCCATAGCGCTCGACAGGGCTTTTTTCGAGAAGCTGCCCAAGGTCGATCTGCACGTGCATCTCGACGGATCGCTGCGGCCGCGGACGATGCTGGAGCTGGCCGAGCAGGATCAAATCTCGCTCGGCGCCGAGGACGAGGAGAGCCTCGTCGAGTTGCTGCGACCCGGGGCGCGCCACGGCTCGCTCCACGAGTACTTGCAGGTCTTCGAGACCACGCTCAAGGTGCTGCAGACCGACCACGCGCTGTACCGCGCCGCCTACGAGCTGGCCGAGGACGCGGCGGCCGAGAACATCGAGTACATGGAGGTGCGCTACTCGCCCATCTTGCACACGCGTCGCAAGCTGTCCACCGCGGCGATCCTGGAGTCCGTGCTGTCCGGCCTGCGCGACGCCGAGACCGACCACGGCATCCGTAGCGGCGTGATCGTCAGCGGGATTCGCAACATCTCCCCCGACGTCAGCCTGCGGCTCGCCGAGCTGGCGGTGGCGTTCAAGAACCGCGGCGTGGTAGGCTTCGACCTGGCCGGCAGCGAGCACAACTACCCTGCCAAGGATCATCTCGAGGCCTTCAATTTGATTCTCTCCAACAACGTCAACGTCACCATCCACGCCGGCGAGGCGTACGGCCCGGACAGCATCCACCAGGCGCTGCATTACTGCGGAGCGCACCGGGTCGGACACGGCACGCGCCTGCGCGAGGACGGCGACCTGCTCAACTACGTCAACGACCACCGCATTCCGCTCGAGATCTGCATCTCGAGCAACGTGCAGACCGGCGCGGTCGAGGATTTCTCCACCCATCCGTTCCGTTTCTACATGGACATGGGGCTGCGCGTGACGATCAACACCGACAACCGGCTGATCACCGATACCACGATGACCGACGAGTTCCATCGCGCCTACCGCGATTACGATCTCTACCCGGCCGACGTGCTGGACCTGGTGATGGCGGGTGTCAAGTCGGCGTTCATCCCCTACGAGTACAAGCGGGAGATGATCAAGCGCACCAAGAGCCGGACCAAGCGGCTGCTGGTCGAGCAGGCCGCCGGCTCGTCCTCTTTCGAGCGCGCCGCAGACGAGTCAGGGGGCCCGCATGCCTGAAAGAGACGCTCAACGTTACGCCGGGCGCTACGAACGGATCGCCGAGCAGCTAGAGGAGCTGTTCGTCCCCGCGCTGGACACCGACGCGCGGATGGCGACCACCGCGGCGCTGTTGCACGCCAAGATGCCGCACTTCGTCTGGACCGGGTTCTACCGCGCGGTGGGCCGGGATCTGCTGGTCGGTCCCTACCAGGGGGCGCTGGCCTGCGCGATCCTCGAGCCGCGGGGCAGCGGCGTGTGCTGGTCCTGCGTCCAGCGCGGCGAGACGATCGTAGTGCCGGACGTCCACGCGTTCGAGGGGCACATCGTCTGCGACGCGCGCTCGCGCAGCGAGATCGCGATTCCGGTGCGCGGGGCCGAGGGCGCGGTCGTCGGCGTGCTCGACGTGGACTCCAACGAGCTCGACGCCTTCTTCGAAGCCGATCGGATCGGCCTGGAGCGAATCGCCGCGATGATCGGCGACTAGCTCAGAGGTCGGAGATCGCGGCGCGGATTCTGCTCAGCGCCTCGCTGTTCCGGCCGGGCTTCTTTTCCGGGTCGTAGCCGAAGTCCTCGCCCAGCCGCTCCTCGATGATGCCCAGCGCTTCGGCCCTGAAGAAGATTCCGGTCTCCGGGTCGGAGAGGAAGCAGATCAGCAGCGGCAGCCCGCTTTTCTCGTGGCGCTCGATCTCGCGGCGGATGAACTCCAGGCGCGACTCGGAGTCCTCCAGCTCGATGTAGCTGACCAGGCTGGAGGCGGGAACCCCGCCCCCCACCTCGCGCTCGAGGCGCGCCACCTCGGAGTTCTCCTCGATGATCTTCCGTTGGTGCGCCCTTCTTGACACCCGTTCCATCTCGTCCCCCACCGCGACCAGCTTCTCGTCGGTCGCCAGCGAGCTGCCGCCCAGCAGCAGGCCCTCGCCGTAGACGGCCAGCGAGATCGCCGCCGCCGCGGACACGCCCAGAGCGACCCAGCCCAAAGCGCGGCCCGTCCTTCGCGCCTTGACCACGTAGAGCACCAGCGCCCCGATCGCGAGCACCACTCCGTAGAAGGAGACCACCGTGGGTCCGCTCGGCAGGTCGGCTCCGTAGGAGATCAGCAATCCGATCGTGGTCACGATCGTCCCCATCGACCAGCCGACGATCAGCTGCCATTTGAGCCGATCGGTGATCATGAAGGCCATGATCGCCGGCGCGACCAGGAAGACGAAGACCAGCAGCACTCCGGCCACGCGCACCGAAAACGAGATCACGAAGCCGAAGGTCAGGTAGAAGAGGAAATCCCAGGCGCGGACGTTCATCCCCCGCTCGTAGGCCTGCGACGGGTTGTTGGAGATCAGGCGGAACTGACGGCTGAAGACCACGTGGATCGCTCCGATCACCGAGTAGGCGATCAGCGCGGAGATCACGTCCGACCACTCGACCCAGAGCAGGCCTCCGACCAGGATGCTGTCCAGGTGCTCGGCGCCCTGCGTCTTCTGTACGACCAGCACGGCCACCGAGGCGGTCAGGGCGTAGAACAGCCCGATCACCGCCTCCTGGGGAACCCGCTCTCCGCGCAGGCGGGTCAAGGCGAAGATCGCCGCGGCGACGAAGGTGAAGGTTATCGAGTAGATCAGCGCGGCCGGCGTCTCGGGCACTATTCCGAACATGAATCCGACCGTGGTCCCCAGCGCCGCGGTCTGGGCCAGCGCCAGGTCGACGAAGATCACCCTCCGCCGCAGCACGTGGATTCCGAGATAGGTGTGGATTGCGACCAGGATCAGGCACTCGGCGAACGGAGCCGCCATCAACTCCAGCATGTTCATGAATCCACCTCGATGCCGCGAGCGCGCGGCGCTCTACTGGGCGGTCTGCTCGAAAGCCGAGGTCAGCTTCGAGATCCAGATATCGAACTGGTCGAAAAACGTGTTCATTCCGCGCTCTCCGCCCGGGCCCAGCGCGGTGATGACCGGAACGGCGCCGACGCGCGAGGCCACATGCCGCACGCGACCGATGTCGAAGTAGTTGGCGGCCAGCATCACTTTGATGTTCTCGTTCTTCATCTTGTCGATCACGGCCGAGACGTGGCCGGGCGTGGGCGGGATTCCGGGCTTGGGCTCCATGTGCTCGACGATTTCGACGCCGAACAGCTGCGCGAAGTAGCTCCAGTTCTTGTGGTAGTCGACCAGCTTCTTGCCGCGCAGCGGCATCGCCTGCTTCATCCAGCCGCCCAGGTAGTCGATCAGCGACTTGCCCTTGTACTCCTTGCCCTCCAGAAACGAGATCAGCCGGCCCCGCTGCGCGAGCTTGGTCAGCGTCTTGCCGCCCACCATCTCGACCAGCTCCGAGCCGAAGGTGCGGCGGTTGATCTCGCGCTTGAAGCGTTTGAGTTTCTGCTCGAAGTAGTCGGAGTGCTCGGGCGCGTTCTTCTTCAGCCCGGTGCAGATGTTCTCCGCGATCACCTTGCCGTTGAGCGGGCTGGTGTGGATGTGCGGGTTGCCGTAGATGTGCACGTCGCCCTCGGCCCGGCTGACCGTGACCGGCTTTTCGATGATATCGATTCCCGCGCTGGCCGAGACGTAGCCCTTCTGGCCGCTGCGGATGTCGGGATTGTTGGACATGTCGACCAGCGCCGGGGCCCACATCTCGAGGTCCATCCCGGTCGCGACGAAGACGTCGGCCCTGCTCAGCTTGACCGCCAGCGAGGGCTTGGGCCGCACGATGTGAGGGTCCTGGTTGCCGCGCACGATGTAGCTGACCTCGACCTCGTCTCCGCCGATGTAGCGCGCGATCGGAGCGTAGGCCGCCGAGGTGACCACCACCTCGAGCTTGTCGCCGGCCAGCGCTCGTCCGCCGTTGAGCGACGCGGCCAGCGCCAGCGCCGCGATCGCGATTGTCGTTGCAAGCCGTTTCATAGTTTTTCTCCTCGTTATCTTCATCTCAGTATTTCTCGTGCTTGTGGGGACCGGCCGCCCAGTCTAGCTGGAGCATCACCCGGTCGTCCGTTCTCAGCGCGAGCGTGCCGTCCGGCCGCTCGATCGGAATGTCCTGCCCGTGGCTGTACTCCAGCCGCAGGTAGACGAACTCGCTTTGCCAGAACGTGAGGTAGGGCACCACGTCCCAGGCGATCTTGTTTTTGGTGCGCACCGTGGGAACGGCCGCGTCTCCGCGCACCCCGGCGAACCAGCGCGTGGCCAGCTGGAAATCGATGTACGAGTAGGCCCCGACACCGATCCGCTCGCCGTCCGCGGTTCCGACTCCCGAGCCGATCGCCTCCTCGTCGCCCGGCACCTGCTTGAAGACGAAGTAGCCTTCGCTGCGCCAGGTGAAGGAACGGTACTTGGCCTGCTGGAGCGGGTTCCAGTTGAGCGTCAGGTCGGCCGCCGCGACCGCGGTGTGGCGCCAGGGCTCGTCCACCAGCCGGTCGTCCTCGTTGACGTATCCGCGGCGGTTGTTGACCCCCCACATTCCGCTCAGACCCAGCTCCATGTAGGTCGACTCGCTCAGGTCCCAGTAGTTCTTGAGGTGGCCCATCACCGTCGGCACGCTGACGAACTCGCCGGCGAACAGCGTGTCGTTCTCGCCGGTCGCCACCTCCAGCGAGAACTCGTTGGCCGAGGCCCACAGCGGCGGCATGAACCACTTGAGCGCCAGCCCGGTCCCGGCCACGCCGCCCTCGCCCAGCACCGCGCTCATCGCCAGCGGGTAGTCGGTCTGGTCCAGGTCGTGCCCGTGCCAGCGGTTGACCACGCCCAGGTTCTGGCGAAAGCGCCCCACGGTCAGCGAGACCGAGGGGATCGCGCCGAACCAGGTCATGTAGACCTCCTCGACCTCCACGCCGGGATGCGGCTCGGGGAAGAAGTTCACCGCCGCCTTGAACATCGAGTAGGGATCGAGCACGTGCTGGATCTGGAACCCCAGCTCACGGATCACCATCGTGCTCCTGTCGTCGGCCCCGGCGTAGAAATGGGGATTTTTCGCGTCGTCGATGATCAGCCCCGCCAGGAAATCGGCGCTGACGCTCAGCTCCGGGTTGAGCTTCTGCAGGGCCAGCGCGCCCCAGAGAAAGGTGCGCTCTTCGGGTGCCTCCTCCTCCTCGGGGGCGTCGGCGGCCGCCTCGGCCTCGGCCACCAGCTTCTCCAGCTCGTCCTGCTCGGCGCGCTCGGTCAGCGCCTGCATCTCCTCTTCCAGCTCGGCCACGCGCTCTTGCAGCTCGAGCACGCGGCCCTCGTCGCCGGCGGCGTCCTCCTCGCCGCTCGCCTCTTCGCCGGTCTCGGAATCGTCCCGCCCGGAGGCGTCCTTTGCCTCTTCCTGCGCGATCGCCAGCTCGCAGATCAGCAACGTCGCGGACAGCGCGATCAATGTGCTCTTTTTCCTCATCCTTTTCGCCCTTCACCACCGCTGCGGACCGTTTCGGGGGCCGCAGATTCCGTCGTCGCCATCGAGCCCTCGCGGGCCCGGCTGCTCGGTAGCTCAGGCGAACGGGGGCGAGTTGGAAGGCGAGAGCCTGTAGATCTCATCGCCCCGATCGACGCGGTCGACCTCCCGCGGGAGCGGGACTGGCTCGACGACCGCGACCGCGGAGACGGCCGAGACGCTCTCGCTGGTCAGGGCGCTCGAGACCGTGATCTGGTAGAGATAGGGGCAACCGTCGTCGAGCGGGTTCGGTCCACCGCGCTCGGGAACGGACTCGCCGCTCTCGGGATCGATGTCGGCGACGCTGCCGTCTGGTTGGATGACGTGAGTGACGAGCAGGAGGTGCATCACCGCGCTGAGCTGCCACGAGAGGAAGGCAGCCAGCATCACGTGCGCGGCCAGTCTTCTTTTGCGCTCCATCGTCATCTTCGCGTCGACGCCGTTTCCATTTCTGATCGACGAGGCATCATGCCACAAATTCAAGTGCTATCAAGCGAGATTGCCGGCCCGAAAGCTCCTTTCGCGATCGGGGACGCACCGTACCAACGGTGCTTTACATGCAAGAATCCTGCCGATGACGTTTTGCTTTTTTCGGGCCATCCCCTAGAATCCACCGTGAAATGAAGCCGGAATCCCAGGAATCCGAACGGCTGTTCGAGCGCTTCGGCCGCAGTTACGAGGGCGGAGAGATCATCTACGCCGAGGACGACGAGTCGACCGAGGTGTTCATGGTGATCGACGGGCGGGTCCGCGTGATCAAGCGGGTGCGGCTCGTCGAGAGGGATATCGCGATTCTGCGCGCCGGGGACATCTTCGGCGAATCGGCGTTGGCTCGCGGCCACCGCCGGCCCGCCTCGGCCGTGGCGCTGGGCGACTGCCGGGTGCTGGCCTTCGAGGCGGACGATTTCGAGCACCTGCTCGAGGGTCAGCCCGCGATCGCGCTCAAGCTGATCGGGCAGCTGGTGCGCAGGCTGCAGTCGTCGGAGGAGCGCATCGAGAACATGATGCTGCGCGACAGCCAGAGCAAGATCGTCAACACCCTGATCAAGCTCTCGCAGGGAACGCCTCCCGACGCCAACGGCAGCACTCTGCTGCCGATCTCGCCGATCGAGCTCTCCTCGCGGATCGGGCTCGACGTGGACACCGTCAAGCGGGGGATCCTCGAGCTCAAGGAGAACGGCTACCTGTCGATCGCGGGGGAGGCGCTGCAGGTGTTCGATGTGGAGGCGCTGCGCAAGCTCTACCGGCTGATGGGCATGAAGGAAGAGCTGCGCAAGGGCTGATCTAAATTTTCTCTCTGTCTTCGCGTCTCAACTGAGCGAGGGGTCGACTCGTCCAAGGAGGAATCGAGATGAAGAAACGCAGCGCAATCGCCGGCCTCGTCGCCGTCGTGATCCTGGCCGCCCCGCTCGCCGCGGCGGCCAGGGCCGTCTACCTCAACGGCGTGGATATCTCGCACGTCAAGGACCGCACGTTCAAGGACGTCAAATGTCACATCGACGAGAACGGCGACATCCATCTCAGCGCGCCGCACTACAAGGTCGAGGTGGCGGACGAGGAGGCCGGCGAGGAGGAATCCTCGTCCGACCGCAGCGAGGCGGGCGCCAACCCGGAGCTGAGGACCAAGTACTTCCTCGCCACCAAGCCGTCGCCCCAGGGGCGTGCCCAGTACGACGTGGTGCTCGAGATCAACGGAGTGGAGCGCGCGGTGATAGAGGCCGGGGACGACGCGGTGATCACCGAGATCTCGGCCTGGTTGAAGAAGGGAAAGAACACGGTCGTGCTCAAGGCGAAAAAGGACATCGAGGAAGGACGCAAGTCCACTTCCAGCGGGGACGAGCTGACGGTGCTGATCGGCGCCGGCCACGAGGACGACAACATCGTCAAGATGGACGTGGTCCACGTCAAGTTCAAGGTGAACGCCTCGCAGATAGCCCCCCAGCAGAAACGCGCCTCGTTCAATGCGATTTGAGATTTGACGAGTTAACCTCTTCATAACAAAGACCTTTTTCTTTTCCGTCGCTTGACCGGCGAAAGGTTCCCTGCTATTCGGTCCCGGCGCCTGCCGTCCCCGTCGGGCGGCCTCGGGGAACCACGATGCGAAACGTTGCGCCCAAAGCGATGCTGACCGCCGGCCTGTGGCTCACGGGCGCGATGCTGGGGTCCTGCGGCCCGGAGATATCCGACAAGGCGCGCCGCCAGTCCGACCGATTCTACGAGGCGGCCCACATCGCCTGGTACGACGAGCACGACAACCTCGCCGCGATCAGGCACCTGACCCGCGCCGTGGAAAAGAACCCCGACAACGACGACGCCCACTACCTGCTGGGCACGCTTCGGCTCGGCCGCGGCGAGCTCGACCGGGCCGAGCACCACCTGCGGGATGCCGTGCGGCTGCGGGGCGAGAATCGACCGGCTGCGCGCTGCGAGGCGCTCAACAGCCTGGGCGTCTTGCTGATCCACCAGCAGCGCTACGCCGAGGCGATCCGGTTTCTCGAGGAGGCGGCCGATGAGGTGCTCAACCGGGAGCCGTGGCTCGCGATGGGCAACCTGGGCTGGGCCTACATCGAGCTGGGAGAGCACGAAAAGGCGATAGAGGTGCTGCGCCGCGCGACCTTCGACCAGTCGCGGTTCTGCGTGGGCAAGTACCGCCTCGGGCAGGCCTACTACCTGAGCGGAGACTATCGGGCCGCCGAGCAGAGCCTGACCGACGCGATCGGCTCCGAGGACGAGCGCTGCGGAGAGATCCAGCAGGCTCACCGGCTGCTGGGAATAACCCATCTGCGCCTCGGCGACGACGAGCGGGCGCGCGAGGCGTTCGATCGTTGCGAACAAATCGATCCGGGCAGCGAGATCGGGCGCCAGTGCACCGATGCGCTCTCCGATCTCTGAGAGGATGTCGCGATGATCGAAGCGTTGCGAGGACAGAGCCACCTGTTCACCGACACGCTCAAGCGGCTGCTCAGGCGCAGCGCCGATCCCAACATCCGCCGCATCTTGAAGCGGACGCACCCGGTCGACCTGTCCCACGTCTTCGATCGCTTCCTTCCCGAGGAGCAGCAACGGCTGCTCGCGCTGGCCGAGGACGAGGAGTACCGGGCCGAGGTCGTGGCCTCGCTGCCGCTCGACTTCGCGGTGGAGCTGATCTCCTCGATGCCGGTCGAGCGGGTCGTGGAGCTGTTGAGCGCGATGTCCGGCGACGATCGCGCCGACATCCTCGGCGAGCTCGACGAGGAGGTGGCCGCCGAGCTGATCGCGGCGCTGCCGGACGAGGACTCGGACGAGGTCGCCGAGCTGCTGCGCTACGGAGCGACCACCGCCGGCGGGATCATGAGCCCGGACGTGCTGGCCATCTCCCAGGACGTCAGCGCCGAGGAGGCGATCAAGATCATCCAGATCTCCCCGGACGTGGAGATGGCATTCTACATCTACGTGGTCAACGACCACCACTCGCTGGTCGGCGTGCTCTCGCTGCGGCAACTGGTGATCTCGAGACCCAACAGTCCGCTCGAGGAGATCATGAACCCCCACGTCGTCTCGGTGCGCACCGACGAGGACCAGGAGGATGTGGCCCGGATCGTGGCCCGCTACGACCTGCTGGCCGTACCGGTCGTCGACGACACCAACAAGCTGGTCGGCATGGTCACGGTCGACGACGTGATCGACGTGCTGCGCGAGGAGGCCACCGAGGACATCCTCAAGATGGCCGGCGCCGGAGAGGCGCTGGAAGCCAAGCAGTCGGTGCTCGGCTCGTTCGCGCGCCGCGCGCCGTGGCTGGCGGTGGCCTGGGGCGGAGGCGTGGTCGCCTCGATCATCATCGGCCACTACGAACAGACGCTGACCGGCGTGCTGGCGCTGGCCGCCTTCATTCCGATCATCATCGGGATGGCGGGCAACGTGGGCACGCAGTCGCTGGCGATCGTGGTGCGCGGCCTGGCCACGCGCCGCACCGACGTCAAGCAGTTCTGGCGCGTGCTCGGCAGAGAGCTGGCGGTCGGGCTGCTGCTGGGAGTTCTGTACGGTGCCGCGCTGGGCGGCTGGGGGCTGATCCAGATGCGGGAGGGCACCGGGCAGAACCTGCTGCTGCTGGCCGGGCTGGTGGGATCGGCCTCGGCGATCTCGATGCTGCTGGCCGCCGTGGTCGGGGCGACGATGCCGCTGCTGTTGGCGCGCTTGCGGATCGATCCGGCGGTGGCCACCGGCCCGTTCGTCACCACCACGATCGACGTGCTGGGCGTCCTGATCTACTTCAAGATCATCAACGTTTTCCTCTGAGCCGTGGCCGCGCCGACCGTCACCTCCCGGGCCTTTCTGCTGCGCTCGGTCGACTACGGCGAGTCGGACAGAGTGGTGACTCTGTTGACCGAAAAGCGCGGGAGGATCTCGGCGATCGCCAGGGGTGCGCGCAAGAGCAGCCGCAGGTTCGCCGGGGCGCTGGAGGCCTTTTCCCTGATCGAGGTCTCGCTGGCGCCGGGCAAGGGCAGCCTGCTGCGGCTGGCCGAGGCATCGCTGATCGAGGCCAACACGGGCCTGGCGCGAAGCCTGGACAGAATCGAGGGCGCCTCGCTGCTGCTGGGTCTGCTCCGGGAGCTGCTGCCCGAGGACCAGCCGGAGCCCGGAGCGTTCGCCCTGCTGAGCGAAGCTCTGCCCCTGCTGGCGCGGGCCGAGCCCGAGCAGTGCCGCCGGCTGAGCGCCGCGGCCGCGATGCGAGCGCTGGCGCTGGCCGGGGTCGGAGTGGGATCCGCGCGTTGCAACGCCTGCGGAAGGCCCGTGCCGCCCGGAAGGCCGGTGCGCTTCGACCCCCGCCGGGGAGGGGTGATCTGCACTCCCTGCGGCGGCGGCCCGCACTTGCTGAGCGCCGCCGCCGCCGCCGGGCTGAGGGTTTTGCAGAGCGCTTCGCTGGACCGGCTGGTAGACGCGCCGGCCGGAGGAAAGGCGCTGGACGAGATGGAATCCGCCCTGGACGATTTCATCCGCTACCACATCGACAGACCGATCCAGCCCCTGAGCTGCAGGCGACCCCGGTCGGGGTGAGATTTTGGGTCGGAGCCGGAGCCGAACCTCGAGCCTGTCCCGTCCCACGTGAGCCTATCTGATGGAAAAACCTTCTGACCGCTGGAGCACTCCGGGGCGATGCTGCTTGATCGCGCGGCGGGACGCCTCGATAATCGTCGCCGTTCGCGGGTTTCTTGCTCGATTGGAGTGATGCGGGTGAATCGGTCCAGATCCGCCAGTTGCTGCGCGGTCGGCCTCGCGGCCGCGGCGGTCTCGCTGTTCGCTCTCGCAGCCGGCGGGGGAGAGAGTGAACGGACGGAGCCGGTCGCGGCGGCTTCGGCCGACGCCGGAGTCGAGCCCGCCGACGCCGGGGTGGATCCCGACGCGGGGACCGAGCCGGAGCCGTCCGAGGAGCGGGCCAGGCCGCCGCTGCCGGTGCCGCTCGCAGTGACGGTCAGCGGCGGCGTCTCGCTGGGAGCGTACCAGGCGGGCTTTCTCTACTACCTGAGCGAGACGATCAAGAAAAACCCCGAGCTCGTGGAGTACCAGGTGCTGACCGGCGCCTCGGCCGGGATGATCAACAGCCTGCTGGCGCTGCTGTCCGTCGGAGGCGAACCGCAGCCGGATCCTCAGAAAAACGCCTTCTACCGAGTCTGGACCGGCTTTCTCTGGGAGGACCTGGTCGACGTGGAGCGCGCCCCGGTGTTCGCCATGTCGTCGAGAGCCGAGCTGAAGGAGGCGGTGGACGAGGTGCGCGAGCTGTGGAGGCGGGGTCTCTCCGAGGAGACCGACATCGTGCTGGGAGCCACGGCGACGCGGATGCGCAGCGTCCAGACAGAGGTGCACGAAGGTCTGCGCGTCGCGCGCCAGGAGGAGAAGTTCGTCTTTCGGGTCCGCGGCCGCGGCTTGGGTCGCGAGCCGCTGGTGAGCAACTACGCCGATCCGCGTCACACGCTGCGTCAGCCCCTGCTGCCGTTCGCCTCGCCCTCGGAGCTGGAAGCTCGAGGCGAAAGCGGCAACTTCGACGTGCTGGTCGAGGTGCTGTTCGCCACCTCGGCGCTGCCGATGGTATTCGAGGCCCAGCGGATCTCGTTCTGCACCACGCCGGAGGGAGGCGTCGGCGACGATGAGGCGATCGCGGCGCTGAGCTGCGAGGAGCCGACCGAGGCGGCGGAGTTCGCCGACGGCGCGCTGCTGGACAAGTGGCCGCTGAGGCTGGCCTACCGCACCGCGCGCGCCGGGCTGATCGAGGACGAGGACGGGACGGTCGCCTGGCGCGAGGTGCCGATCCTGGCCGCGGACGAGAGGCCCGACGATCGTCTTTTCTTCCTCTACGTGGATCCCGAGGATTCGGCCTACCCGCCCCTGCCGCCGCCGTACGCAGAGCGCGGGCGCGGCGAGGACGAGAAGGTGGGGATGTTCGACCAGCTCGGGATGTTCTTCGGCGGATACCTGGTGTCGAACCAGGCCCGCGAGCTGTACAACCTGGTCGAGGAGCACCCCGAGGTGCGGGACCGGATGCGGCTCGCCGCCCGCGACCTGCCCACCGCCTCGGGGCTGATGGCCAACTTCTTCGGCTTTTTCGATCGCAAGTTCCGCCACTACGATTTCTACCTGGGAATGCGCGGCGGGCGCGCCTTCGTCGAGTCCCAGCTCACCTCGCGGGTGCGGAGCGTGACCGGCGTGGCCCACGAGCTGGAGCTGCCCGAGCCGCCGCCGGGCTCGGAGCCGAGCGATTCCTGGCGTCCCTACTACTGCCTGCGCGGTTTTCTCGACGGCGACGATCGGCACCCGGACGCCTGCCGGGGGGAGGAGATGCGCGACTTCCGAATCCTGCTGCAGGCCTCGCTGGATCGCCTGCACGACCACTGCCGACGCCTGCCCGAGGACGAGGAGATCGACCATCCCCGCTGCCGCGAGGCCTTTTACGGCGCACCCCCGCCGCGCGTGCCCGGGGTGCCCGGCGCGGGCGCCGAGGACCATTGGATCAAACGCCAGGGAGAGACCGAGTTCGGCTACGCGATGCGGCTGCTCGAGGACTACTCGTTTCACTTCGAGGACCTGGGCCTGGATCGCGACGAGGCGTCGCGGGCGATGTTCGTGATCAGGGAGGAGCTGCTCTACATCGTCGACGAGTACGGCAAGAAGCTGCCCTGGGGAGAGCGCCAGACGGTGCGCGTGCTGGCCAAGCCGGCCTTCAATTTCTACAAGTACGCTCCGCCGCGGGCGATCGTCTACCTGACGGCGGGCAAGGGCGCCGAGCTGGGATTGAGCCTGGCGGGCAGGTGGATCCCCTCGCGCTGGCTGAGGCTCAACGTGGGATTGCAGAGCCAGGGGCTGGTGCAGCTCGCCTCGGCGGTCCCCAACGTGCTGACGCTGACGCCCGCGCTGGGCGTGGAGCTGGAGGTGCCGCAGCTCAACGGCCCGATGGTGCAGCTGCGTGGCGGGGCGCGAATCGGCTACCAGTTCAGCACCACCGACGGCTTCACCAGGCGCGTCTGCGACGCGGAGCGTTTTGCCGACGACTCGGTGCGCTGCTCGGCGCCGGTGGCCCAGGGAGTGGTCTCGGCTGCGTTCTACGAGCGGATTCGCCTGCAGATCGGCGTCGAGTGGTTTCCGCGCTGGCTGCCGCCCACCAGCCGCACCAAGGAGCACGTCTGGAACGGGCTGATCGAGGTCGGATGGCAATGGATATCGCCGTTCTGATTCCGCGAGGTCGGTCTCTCGGCAGGCGGGTCGGGTCGTCGCCGGGCAGCACCGCGGCGGCGCGTTTGATTTCGCGGTTGTGACGCTTGATGGCCGGCTCAGCCGGCCTCGGGCAGGAAGACGCGTCCGATGAAGAGGTAGCCGGGCAGCACGTTTCCGCCGTAGCCCTCGAAGTACTCGGTGACGTACGAGGGGCCGCTGTTGCCCGTGGTGTTCTCCGGGTCGTCCGGATCCGGGCAGGAGGAGCCCGAGCCGTTGCAGCCGTAGTAGCGCAGCCCCACCTTCTCGCCGCTCTCGACGATCCAGCCTGCGAAGATCACGGCGTGACCGGTCGAGTTCGATCGCGAGAGGTTGACGAAGTCTCCGGGCAGCACCTCGTCCCAGTAGTCCTGGTAGACGTTCTCGCCGATTCCGGCGGTCTCGAAGGCGTTGGCCGCGCTGGCGTAGCTGGCGACCCCGAAGCCCTGCCAGTGCTGGTAGAAGTCGCCGAGGTCCACCGAGTCGATCGAGAGGGTGTTTCCCGAGTGCTCGAAGAGCACGCTCTCGGAGAGGTCGTGGTCGAGCAGCCAGAGGCGGTAGGCCATCAGGAAAATCTCCAGCGTGTGGCCGGAGCAGAAGCAGTCCCCGCCGCCGGGGAAGAGCATCTCGTCGCCGTAGCGCCCGTCGTGGATCTGTCCCCAGTCGGCGCCGCAGCTGTCGCCGAAGTAGGCCCAGCAATAAGGGTAGGTACCGTCCTTGGGATAGAGCGACCAATCGTTGATCGCCTGGATCGTGTAGTGGTTGAAGCTGGGCTGATCCGGCAAAACGCAGCTCTCCTCGATCGGGGTGAAGGTGACCTGGTCCTCGGCAACCTCGGCGTTGTCGGCGTCGAGCCCGACCAGGACCGCGGTGCGCTCGTAGTTGACCCCGCTGAACTCGTAGCTGTGTATCTCCTGCTGGGCGGAGAAAGGCTCGTCCTGCAGCGGCCAGTCGTCGCAGTACAGCTCCAGGGAGACGACTCCGCCGCCCGCGTCCAGCTCGAAGGTGACCGGGTTGTCCACCTCGTCGCCTTCCTCGGGGAAAAGGATCTGGACCCAGGGTTCGACCGAGGTGCCGGAATCGGAGTCGGCGTCGCTGTCGGCGTCGCTGTCCGCATCCGCATCCGTGTCCGCGTCGCTGTCCGCATCCGTGCCGCCGCCGGGAGTGGCGGGCTCGCCGTTTTCGCAGCCCGTCAGCGCTAACGCCAAACCGATCGCGATTCCGCTCGCATGCATTCTGATCCTCATCGCTCCCTCCTCGGTGACCAACAGAATATCACGAATGGAAGTCGATGCCGTACCACTCGTCGCGGGCGCGGGCGATCCGATCTATCTCGTCGGCGGAGTAGAGGCGCCCGCGGCCCACTCCCGGGCAGAGATCGAGCACCGACTCCCGCCAGATCCGCGGCGAGACCAGGTTCTCGCTCCAAAACGGCCAGCTGGCGCACTGCTCGGGCCGCACGGAGTGGATTTCGCAGCGACCGTCGCCTCCGAGAAAGATGCATCTCGGGCCGGGCATCTTCATCCACGTGCCGTCGGCGTCGCTGTTGCAGTAGCGGTCGAGCAGCTCCGGCGGCTCGAGCCCGAGCCGTGCGGCGATGCGGCTCACGTCCCGTTCGGCGAGATAGACGTAGGCGCAGTCGTCGTGGGTGGTGCAGCACGCTCCGCAGCCGATGCAAGAAAAACGGATGCCTCCCGCGTACCAGCGCCGGCCGCTCATTTTCGCGGCTTTCCGCGTCCCAGCCTGTCGAGATGCTCTCCCTCCAGGCGCCAGATCGTCCACTCGTGCATTCCCCCGGCGCCGCGGGCGCGGTAGAAATCGATCGCGGGCTCGTTCCAGTCGAGAACCGCCCACTCCATCCGGCCGCAGCCGCGCTCGAGCGCGATGCGTCCCAGCTCGCGGAACAGATCGCCGCCCACGCCCCGGCCGCGTGCCCGTGGAGATACGTAGATGTCCTCGATGTAGAGGCCGGGCCGGCCCTTCCAGGTGGAGTAGTTGAAGAAGTACAGGGCGAAGCCCACCGGTGCGCCGTCCAGCTCCGCGATCAGGCACGAGAACGGCGGCTGCGGCTCGCCGAGCTGCTCCAGCAGCGACTGCGGGGTGGCTTCCACCGCCTCGGGCTCGCGCTCGTAGGCCGCCAGCTCGCGGATGAAGCGATGGATCGTCTGCGCGTCCTCGATTTCGGCCCGGGCGGGACGAATCCCGATCCCTCCCGCCGCGCCGCCGCTTGCGGTCCGTTTCCTTCTCACAGCTTGCGCAGGCGGGCTCTGACCTCGGGCGCCTCTTTGATCGCCGTGCCGAGAATGCGGGTTCCCATCCCCAGCAGGTCGCGAGTGGAGTGGGCCGCCTCGCGGGGCGGATCGCCGACCTCGGCAAAGCCGTCCTCGTCGCCGGCCAGCTGTTCCCAGTTGTGGAACAGCCGGCCCCACTCGCTTTGCATCACCTCCTGGACGCGCTCGTTGCCGTTGACCGGGTACCAGTAGAGGTCGTGGTAGAGCACCGAGGCTATGTAGGACCAGGGCGCCAGCCAGGACTTGAGCGACCATTCCAGGGCCTTCTTCAGGTGTCCCCAGTAGATTCGGTGCTGCATGCGCGCGGCGAAGGTCAGCTCCTCGGTGGGGTCGGTGAAATCCCAGCTCTCCTCGGCGGCCTCGCGGTCGCCGACGATTTCTATCTCGGCCGGATCGCCGCAGCCCAGGCCGAGATCGTGGGAGATCTTGATGAACTTCATCCCCAGCGGATCGTAGCCCATCATCTTGGCGGCGACCGCGTCGATCGCCACCTGGTCGGCCGAGGCGAGCAGCACGTTCTTGACGTGCGGCCGCATGCAGCGCGGGCCCGGGCCGTCGCCGGCGAAGGTGCCGTCCATCACGGCGAAGACGCCGGGGTGGATCTCGTGCTGGATGCGCAGCAGGTCGACCAGGGTCTCGTGGATGACCGGGTGGGTCCAGTGGCGGTGCTCGTTGAGCAGGCCGCCGAAGGCGTTCTTCATCGCGCCGGTGGTGGTGGTGAAGATGTGGTTCTTGACCGTGGGCAGATGCAGGATGTTCTCGCCGACGAAGCGCTTGGGAATGTGGAAGCCCTCGGGGTAGACGTCTCCGAGCACGAGGAACTCGTCCACCAGGTCGCCGACCGCCTCGCGGATCGGAATCCACTCCTCGTCCTCGTAGAGGTGGATGTTGCGCAGCCCGTGCTCCTCGACCGGGCCCAGCTGCTTGTTCTCGCGCTCGCCGAGATGGGAGTCGATCACGACCGTGCGGTTGTGACAGCCGTGGATCAGGTCGGGGTCGTAGCCGTCCTTTTTCATCGCCCGGATCACGCCGTCCAGCTGCCAGGGCGTGGTCGAGGCGGCCGGGTAGAAGAAGTGCCAGCTGATGTTGATCTTGAGCGCAGTGTCGACGTCCTTTTTCAGCACGTCCTGGTAACCGGCGAGGTTCATCAGCTCGTGGTAGTCCCTGCGCACGGTCCTGGGCTCGGTTTTCAATACGGCGACCTTGGATCGACTCATCGCAAACCTCCCGGGCCAGGGGCCCCGTCACGTGCAATCGTTCTATGCCCTTCGCGGTGAAACGGCAAATCCCGCGGGGATGATCGCCTGAAATACCCCATCCATTCGTTCGAGGTAGTGCACTCCAGTACTGGACGGGAGGTCTGCATCTGTCTTGTCGCCCGCCGAGCGCGATTCATCAAGTTTTGAACCGCGGCGCTGCTTGAAGCGGATCGGGCGCTGTGCTAGACGAAAAAGCCTGAGGGGCTCCGCACTGTTTTACCGAGGTGAGCGATGAGCGACTTTCCCGGAACCAAGACGTTGGGTTTTCACGAACCGTTGATCTTCGAGCGCAGCAGCGAGGGTCGCTGCGGCGACAGCTTGCCCGATCCCGGCGTGCCCGAGGTCGATCCGGGCGACGTGCTGCCCCCGGCGCTGGTGCGCGACCAGGCGGCTCCGCTTCCGGAGCTGAGCGAGCCCGAGGTGTTCCGCCACTTCGTGCGGCTCTCGGCCTGGAACTTCTCGGTCGACCACCAGTTCTACCCGCTCGGCTCGTGCACGATGAAGTACAACCCCAAGCTGGGCGAATGGGCCTCGCGCCTGCCGGGCTTCGCCGGGCTGCACCCCTACACTCCGGAGCGAATCTGCCAGGGCGCGATCCGCGCGATGTGGGAGCTGGAGCGCATGCTCGCCGAAATCTCCGGAATGGCCGGAGTCTCGCTGCAGCCGTCGGCCGGCGCGCACGGCGAGCTGGCCTCGCTGATGATGATCCGCAAGGCGCTGGCCAGGCGCGGCGACCCGCGCCGGGTGGTGCTGATCCCGGACACGGCGCACGGGACCAACCCGGCCACCTCCACGCTCAACGGCTACGAGGTGGAGCCGGTCTCCTCCACCGACGAGGGCGTGCTCGACCCGGCCTCGGTCGACGAGAAGATGAACGACCGCGTCGCGGCGCTGATGCTGACCAACCCCAACACCCTCGGCCTGTTCGAGAAGCACATCGGCGAGGTGACGCGGATCGTGCACGAGCGCGGCGGGTTCGTCTTCGGCGACGGGGCCAACCTCAACGCGCTGATGGGCCGCGCGCGGCCCGGCGACTTCGGGATCGACGCGATGCAGTTCAACCTGCACAAGACGTTCTCCACGCCGCACGGCGGCGGCGGCCCCGGCTCCGGCCCGGTCGGCGTCTGCGAGGAGCTCGTCCCGTACCTGCCGACGCCCCGCCCGCTCGAGGGCGAGGACGGCGTCTACCGGCTCAGCGAGGACTTTCCCGAGTCGATCGGGCGAATGCGCTCGTTCTACGGCAACTTCGGCGTAATCGCGCGGGCCTACGCCTATATCCTGGAGCTGGGCGCCGCCGGAATCGAGCAGGTCGCCGAGATGT
Source organism: uncultured Myxococcales bacterium (assembly GCA_964530995.1). Lineage (GTDB taxonomy): Bacteria > Myxococcota_A > Polyangia > JAAYKL01 > JAAYKL01 > CAZHCG01. Next base: position 16,445 of record CAZHCG010000002.1, on the reverse strand, counting down.
CGGTGCTGGGCGCCAACTACCTGGCGGCGCTGATCAGGGACCGCTACCCGATTCCCTACAACGAGGGGCGCTGCATGCACGAGGTGGTCGCCTCGGACCGCGAGCTGGCCAAGAAGACCGGCGTGACCACTCTCGACGTGGCCAAGGCGCTGATCGACCGGGGCTTCCACCCGCCGACCGTCTACTTCCCGCTGGTGGTCAAGGGCGCGATGATGATCGAGCCCACCGAGACGGAGTCGCGCGATACCATAGAGGCTTTTGCCGAGGCTCTGCTGGATATCGCCGAGCGCGCCGACAGCGAGGCCGAGCACCTGCAGGCCGGACCGCATGGAACCCGCCTGGGCCGCCTCGACGAAACCACGGCCGCGCGCAACCCCGTGTTGAAGATCTAGCGACCGCCGCCGCCCATTCCACCGCCGCCGCCCATTCCGCCGCCGCCCATTCCGAAGTGGCTCTGCACGTTGGGCCCCGCGTCACCGCCCTGGCCGCCGGCCTCGAAGGCCTCGACCGCCTCGCGCACCGAGCCTCCGGCTCCGGTGATCACCTGGATGCCGGCCGCCTCGAAGGTGCGGAACGCGTTGGGCCCGCAGTTGCCGGTCAGCACCGCCGAGACGTCCTTGTCGGCCATCAGCTGCGCCGACTGGATGCCGGCTCCGCCGCCGGCCGCCACGTTTGGATTCTGGACGGCTTCGATCTCCATGCTCTCGGTTTCGACGATCAGGAAATAGGCGCATCGCCCGAAGCGCGTCTCGACGGCGTCGTCGAGGCTCGGGCCAGTCGCGCTCACCGCAATCTTCATCTCGTCCGTCTCCTTCCTTCAGCTTCCCAGCTTCAATAACTCGGCCAGGCGGACTATTTCCTCGAACGCCGGACCCCGACCGTGCTCGACGACGGTCTTGCTCGACTTGAGCGCATCGTCGACGTTGGTGTCAAACGGAATTTCGGCGACCACGCTCGATCTCATCTCGCCGGCGATTTTTTCGATCCTGGCGGTCTGCTCGGGATTGAGGTCCGCCTTGTTGATCACGACCTGCGCCGGCACGCCAAAGTGGTCGGTAAGCTCCAGCACGCGCCGCATGTCGTGAACGCCCGAAACCGTGGGCTCGGTCACGATCAGAACCCGATCCGCCCCGCCGACCGACGCGATCACCGGACAGCCGGTTCCCGGAGGGCCGTCGCCCACAACTGTCTTCTTCTTCAGACTCCTGGCCAGCTCGGCGGCCACGTTGCGCACCTGGGTGACCAGCTTGCCGGAGTTCTCCTCGGCGATCCCCAGCCGGGCGTGCGCCATCGGGCCGCAGTCGGTGCTGGAGACGAACCACTGACCCACGGTGCTCGCGCTCACGGTCACCGCGTCGAAATCGCAGACGTGTCCGCACAGTCCGCAGCCCTCGCAGGACAGATCGTCGACGCGGAACAGCTCGACGCCGTCGCCTCGCGCGTCGTCGGGGACGATCGCCTCGAAGTGACAGGCCTCGGCGCACAGTCCGCAACCGGTGCACCGCTCGGGATCGATCGTCGCCTTCTGGCCGCCGGCGAAGTCGTGCACCTCGAAGACCCGGGGCGCGATCAGCAGGTGCAGGTCGGCGGCGTCGACGTCGTTGTCCGCCAGCACGGCCTGCTCGGCAAGCATCGCCAGCGAGGAGACGACCGTGGTCTTACCCGATCCGCCCTTGCCGCTGATGACCGTGATCTCCTCGTAGTCGCTAGCCTCTCCGGGCTCGAGCATCTCGCGCGAGCCGGGACCCGCGCTCAACCTCTCCTCCTCGGGCGGCGGCGGCGCCTCGCTCGCCGAGAGGCGCACCGACTCCTCGTAGATTCCGATCAGGTTCCGCTCCAGCTCGGGAAAGTCGCGCACCAGGATATCGCCCCTGGAGTAGGCCTCGGCGTAATCCCTGCGAAACGGAATGCGGCCGATGATCGGCACCCCCGCTTGCTCTGCCCAATCCGCGACGATCTCGTCCTCGCCGTCGGAGCGGTTGACCACGATCCCGGTCGGGACTCCCCTGGCGAGCGTCAGCCCCACCGCCAGCTTGACGTCGTTGAGACCGAACGGGGTCGGCTCGGTGAGCAGGATAGCAACGTCGGAATCGCCCACGGCCTCGACCACCGGGCAGGCCGTTCCCGGAGCGGCGTCGATGATGTTGATCGCCTCGGGATCGCAGTGCTTCTCGACCTGCCTGACCACCGAGGGCGCCAGCGCCTCGGCTATGTCGAGCGTACCGCGCACGAACGGAAAGGGCTCGTTCTCCAGGGCGGTGTCGACTCTGCCCACCGAGACCGGACGCTCGCTGAACGCGTCGTTGGGGCAGACGTACGAGCACACGCCGCAGGAGTGGCACAGCTCGTTGAAGACCAGCACCTTGCCCTTTACCAGGGCGATCGCGTTGTAGTGGCAGGCAGCGGCGCAGTCTCCGCAGCCCTCGCAGGCGGCCTCGTTCCAGACAGGCTTGAGGCGCTCGACCGGCTCGCTGGCGGTGAGCTCGGGACGCACGAAGAGGTGATCGTTGGGCTCCTCCACGTCGCAGTCGAGCAGGCGGACCGCCTCGCCGCGGCCGGCCAACGCGTAGGCCAAATTGACCGCGAAGGTCGTCTTTCCCGTTCCCCCTTTTCCGCTGGCGACTGTGATTCTCATCGTCCTACCTCCAAAAAACCAGCGAAAGTAGACATTTTTTTCTTTAAAAGATCAAGAGGACTCGCCGCGCGAAATCCGGGACGGCGCCTCAGGCGTCTCCCTTGGGCGGCCCCATCGCGAGCAGCTCGAGCTGTCGCGGATCGACCGGGGGAGGAGCGCGGCGCTTCTTGCGCGCGGGCTGCTTCCTGGGGCGCGGCGGCTCCGGGTTGGTCAGCCGGAGCCCCTCGGGCCGCTCGCGGGCCTCGGCCTCCTCGGCGCGCGGCTTTCTCCGGCCGGGCGTCTCGACCAGCGCCTCCCCGCTGCGCACCGCCTCCTTGACCGTGCGCTTGAGCCGATCGACCAGCTCGTTGTAACCGCGCCTGGCCGCCGCCACCTCGGCGAGCAGCTCGGTCAGCTCCCCGTCCACGCCGTCGAAGCGGATCAGCTGCACGTGGGGGCAGCTCTCGGAAGGACCGGAAGGGTTGACCACCCCGCACGCCGGGCAGACGTACAGCACGGCGCCGGTGAGGTCCATCTTCCGCTCGGGCTCTCCAGGCACGCGCTCATTGTACCAGCTTGCCCGCCGTGTCCAACTTACCGGCTCGACGGCTGAAAAGCCGGCTGCTCTGATCCCGGCCGATTTCCGTGAAAAATTTGTTGACAGACGCACCCGCCTGACCTAGAAGCAAATCATGTTCGCTTCGTGCGCAGCAACGGCGCTCTTTGGACGCTGGTGGTGGCCCTGCCTCCTCCACGGGTAAGGGCGCGCGCGAACCCAGAAGACGAAACAGTCACAAGGCAGGCAACGCGGACCGCGACCCCACCCGGGCTCGCGGTTCTTTTTTTCTCGGCCGCGGGCGAAAGCTCGCGGCCTTTTTTATGGAGGTGAAACGATGAGTGAACAACAGATCAAGAAGGTGCTGCTCGGCGAAGACGGGATTCCGCGGGCCTGGTACAACGTGCTGGCCGACCTGCCTTGCGCTCCGCCTCCGCCCCTGCACCCGGCGAGCGGCGAGCCGCTCGGGCCACAGGACCTGGAGCCGCTCTTTCCGATGGCGCTGATCGAGCAGGAGGTCTGCACCGACGCGGAGGTGCCGATTCCAAGCGAGATCCGGGAGAAGCTGGCGATCTGGAGACCGACGCCGCTGGTGCGGGCGACCGCTCTCGAGCGGGTCCTCGATACGCCGGCGCGGATCTTCTACAAGAACGAGTCGGTCAGCCCGCCCGGATCGCACAAGCCCAACACCGCGGTGGCGCAGGCCTACTACAACCGCGAGGCCGGCACCGCGCGGATGGCGACCGAGACCGGGGCCGGGCAGTGGGGCAGCGCGCTGGCCTTTTCCGCCGCGCAGTTCGGAATCGGCTGCGACGTTTTCATGGTGCGCGCCTCGTACGATCAGAAGCCCTACCGCCGCACGATGATGGAGACCTGGGGCGCCACCTGCGTGGCGAGCCCCAGCCCCGAGACCAGCACCGGGCGCGGATTTCTCGAACGCGACCCGGAAACGCCGGGCAGCCTGGGAATCTCGATCGCCGAGGCGGTCGAGGTGGCGATGGAGCGCGACGACACCAAGTACGCGCTGGGATCGGTGCTCAACCACGTGCTCTTGCACCAGACCGTGATCGGACTGGAGTCGGCCGAGCAGCTCGCCGCAGTCGGCGCCGAGCCGGACGTGGTCGTGGGCTGCGTGGGCGGCGGATCCAACTTCGGCGGAGTGGCCCTGCCGTTCGTCAGGGACAGGATCGCGGGGCGCGATCTGCGAATCGTCGCGGTCGAGCCGACCTCGTGCCCGACCCTGACCCGCGGTCCCTACGCCTACGACTTCGGCGACTCGGCCAGGCTCACCCCGCTGGTGGCGATGTACACGCTGGGCCACGGCTTCATCCCGCCGCCGATCCACGCCGGAGGCCTGCGCTACCACGGCGTAGCGCCGATCATCGCGCAGCTGCGGCGCGACGAGCTGATCGAGGCGATTGCGATCGACCAGCTCGCGGCGTTCGAGGCCGGCGTCGCCTTCGCCCGCAGCGAGGGGCTGATCCCGGCGCCCGAGACCTGCCACGCGCTGGCCGCGGTGGTCCTCGAGGCGAGGCGCGCCGCCGAGGAGGGACGCGCGCGCAACATCCTGGTCTCCTTCAGCGGTCACGGCCTGATCGACCTGGCCGCCTACGACGCCTTCCTGCGCGGCGAGCTCGAGCCCCACGCCCTCGACGAGGACGGGATCGAGAACGCCCTGGAGGCGGTCGCCGACCTGCCCGATCCCCCAGGCTGAGAGGCCCGCTCGCGGGTTTCACTGGGAGAGGCCGCGGCGTTTCAACACCAGGCGGTGCACTCCGGCGTCGGAGACCACGTAGAGCCTGCTGGTCACCCCCACGTCCAGCAGCAGCTGCCCGACACGGCCGGCGCCCTCGCCTCGTCTCCTGGACGAGGTGACCAGCGCGGTCCTCCAGCCGTGCCCGCCGTCCGACGATATCCTGACGCTGCCGGTGCGCTGGGCCGGGCGGTGCACGGCCGCGGCGATCCAGCTCGGCTCGCCGGGATCGAGCGCGATCGCGCTGACCCCGGCGAGCGACTCTGCCTCGGACCAGCTCGCGCCGCCGTCGAACGAGAGCACCAGGGGAGCGTCCCGCTCGCCCGCGGTGGCGGCCACGACCCCCTCGGTCGCGGCGAGCCGCACTCTCTCGCCGCCGCGCAACCCGGCCAGCGAGCGCGGCATCGCCAGCTCGCTCCACGAGTCCGCCGCCGGGTCGCCCCTCAGCAGCCGCCCCCCCGCCGAGAGGACCAGCAGCTCGTCGCCGCCCTCGACCGGCGTCGCCGCGCGGCAGGGAGCGTCGCTCAGCGGTCCGCCCCAGCTGCGGCCGTCGTCGTCGCTGAAGAACAGCTGGCCCTCGCCGGTCAGGCCCAACAGGCGAAACCCTCCGGAGGAGAGCGGCTGCCCTTTCACGGCGAAAGAGGTGTAGACCCGATCCAGGCCCGCGCTGCGCTCGAGCCCCATCGAGAGCCAGCCGTTGATCGGCGTCGGCTCGCAACCGACGCGGTCGATCCGCAAAGCTCCCCTGCTCTCGGTTCCGACGAAGATGCGCTCCCCGTGCGCGCAGACCGTGATCGCCCGGTCGCCGAGTGCCGTCCGTGAGGGGTGCAACGCGCCGTCCGCGCCCAGCACGTAGAGCGCCTCCCCGACGGCCAGCGGCGCTCCGCCGGAGACCGCGACCGCGGTCGCGCTCGCGTCACCGGGGCCCAGCAGCTGCCTGTCCATCACCACCCCCGGAGAGACGCGCTCCCTCTCCCGCTCGGGCTCGGCCTCGTCGACCGGCAGCGCGATGCCCAGCCGCCGCATCGCGTCCTCGACCGGCTCGTCCTCGTCCTCCTCCCCGTCGTCCAGCCTCTTCCACGAGCCCGGGTCGAAAGCGCCGAGCAGGTCGTCGCTGAGCGGCCCCTCGGCTCCGCCGTCCTCGTCCGCCGCGACCCGATCCTCGTCGACGAACCAGTCTTCGTCCAGGTCCGGACCCTGTTCTCCGTCCTCGTCGATCCAGCTCTCGGGCCGGTCCTCCATCACCGAGGCGGCCAGATCCGCCGGGTCCTCGCGATTCTCCCGATCGTCCCGCGCGGAGACCCAGGACTCCTCTTCCAGCCCGATCAGCTCCCCGGCCAGATCGCGCTCGGTCTCCATCCGGTCCCGCTCCATCCCGTCCGCATCGCCGGAGCCGTCCGTCTCGACCGGAGCATCGAGGTACTCGGCCAGCGTCTCCGGATCCGGGCTCCGGCCGTCGTCCTCGGGCAGGGGCGGAGGCTCGGGCAGATCGACCAGATCTTCGGGCCGCGGCGGATCCGACGGCCGTCGTCCGCGATCGCTCATCGCTCGCCTCCCGGCCGGCTCACGGGCGGCAGACCCAGCCTGTCCCGCACCTTCTTGAAGTCTTCCCAGACCGGCCGCTTGGCGCTCTCGTTGCGCAGCAGGTAGGCGGGATGATAGGTGGGCAGCAGATCGATCCCCTCGTAGTCGTGGAACCGCCCCCGCATCCTTCCCACCGGCGCCGCGGTGCCGAGCAGGTAGGCGGCCGCGGGACGGCCGAGCGCGACTATCACCTCGGGGCGGATGATCCGCAGCTGCCTGCGCAGGAAGCGACCGCAGGTCTGCGCCTCGTCGGGCTCCGGATCGCGGTTGCCGGGCGGCCGGCACTTGACCACGTTGCAGATGTAGACCTCGTCTCGCGAAAGCCCGATCGCGGCCAGGATCCGGTCGAGCAGCTGCCCGGCCGGACCGACGAAGGGGCGGCCGCTGAGATCCTCCTCCCTGCCCGGCCCCTCGCCGACCAGGACCAGCCCGGCGTCGGGCCTGCCGCCTCCGAACACGATCCGGTTGCGCCTTGCGTGCAGAGCGCAGCGCTCGCAATCCCCGATCTCGGCGCGCAGAGCCTCGAGCTCGGCTGCGGGGTCGCGGATCTCGTCCCGCCCGACGCGCGGCGTCTCCCGCGGCGCGACGGGAAGCTCGACCGCTCGCGGGGCGGGCGGAAAGAGCTGGGCGCCCAGCTCCGCCTCCCAGCGCAGCCGATCGGCCACCGCCCGCGCCAGCTCGACGACCTCACCGCGATCGGACTCTCTCATCGAGCGCTTCCTCCTCGCCCGCACCGGCCGCGAAGACCGGCCCGGCTCCGTGTCCGGGTATCATGATACGGCAGTCGCCGCGCCGGGCAAGACCACTTGCCGTCCGGACACCAGTGACTAACCTGTTGTCGATGACAGCCGCTTTGCAAATCATCGCCGCGGCGGCGATCCTGCTGCTGATTCCCGACCATGCACTGGCGTGGGGACCGGTCGCGCACCTGGATATCGGCAACCAGCTGCTGAGCGGCGCCGTGGCGCTGACCCCCTCTTTGCTGCGGCTGATCACGAGCCGTCGGCTGGACTTCCTCTACGGAGGCCTGGCCGCCGACGCGATCGTGGGCAAGAACCGCTCCCGCTGGCACGAGCACTGTCACAACTGGGAGGTCGCCCGCTCGCTGCTGGCCGCGGCCGAGCAGGAGGGAGAGAGCCGCCGCGCGTTCATGCTGGGCTACCTGGGACATCTCGGCGCCGACGTGGTGGCCCACAACCACATCGTTCCCCAGATGCTGATCCTCCACTACCGGGCCAAGGGAATCGGGCACCTCTACTGGGAGGCGCGCGTCGACCACAGGTTGCTCGAGGAGCACCGGGAGCTGGAAGAGATCTGGCGCGAGCTGGGCCGGGCGCGCTTTCCCGAGCACGACCGTTTCCTCTCCGCCCACCTGGCGCCCGCCCTGGTCTCCAACCGCGTCTCGTCCCGGCTGTTCCGCAGGAGCATCGACGTGCAGAGCCGCAGGCCCTGGAAGATCGCGCTGCGCCGCATCGACCGCGGCTCGCGGTTGATGCTGCCGAGCGAGATGCTGCTGCGCTGGCGCCGCCTGGCGCTGGAAGGAGCGCGGCGCGCCGTGATCAACCCCCGCAGCCGCCGCCTGGACAGTCTCGATCCGACCGGGAGGCGGGCCCTCGCCTTCGCGCTGGGCAAGCGACGCGCGCTGCGACGCATGATGAGGCGGGGGACCGGCCGGGACGAGGTCGACGAAGCCTACCGCGAGGCGCTCGACGGTACGCAGGTGGTCGACATCAACCACTTCGAGGAAGACCCGGCAGGCGAGCCTTCCCGCCTTCAGCTCGAGTAGGTGAAGTGCAGGTCGTAGCCGCAGATGGTGAAGACGTCGCCCTCGTCGACCCGCTTGGAGTCGACCGGCTTGCCGTTGAAGTCGATCCCGTTGGTGCTGCCCAGATCCTTCATGTAGTAGGCGCCGTTGTGAAAGATCACCGCCGCGTGCTTGCGGGAGATGTTGGCGTCCTTGATCGTCAGGTCGGACGACTTGGATCCGCGCCCGATGATGAACTGGTCCTGCAAAATAGGGATCTTGCGCCCCTGGAAGATCATTGTCAGCGGCGGGCGCTGCACCTCGCTCGCCCCTGTGTCTCCCGACGGACGCGGCGGAGGAGGAGGCCGGGACGGCCGCATCGACGGCGGTCGGGGCGCCTGGGGCGCTTGTCCTGCGCCCGAGCCGCCCGGCCGCGGCAGCGACGGACCGCCCGCATCGGGGCGGCGCGCCGGTGGCGCGGGAGCCCTTCCCCCGCCGGGCCGCGGCAGGCCGGCCGCCTTGCCCCGCACCGTGGGGGGCGGCTCCTTGCCCGGCTGCGGCGGGCTGGGAGCCGGGACCTCGCCGGTGCCCGTCTCCAGGAAATCCTGGCTCGCCGCGTACTGGCGCATCGCCTCGTTGACCAGGTAGTCCACCGAGCAGTCCATCTCCTCCGCCCGCTGGACGAACCGCTGCCAGAGGGCGGTGCGGGCGTGGAAGCTCTGTAGCGTCTTCTTGCCTGTCGACCGCGAGCTCATCCGGTTCAGCCTTTCTTCTCGAAATCGGCGAGCACCGCCTTGGCGGCCTCGCCGACGCTCTTGTGCTCGAAACCCCGGGGCAGCTTCTTCTTGGAGCCGGCCAGCTTCTTCAACAGGGCGACCTCCTCCTTTTTACCGATCACTCCCATCACGTAGATCGCCACTCCGCGGGCGAACGGCTCGCCTTTCTGGGCCACCTCCCGGACCTGGGGCAACAGCTTGGGAAAGCGGGCCACCCACAGGATCACGTCGTTGATCTGCTGGCCCGAGGTGGCCAGATCGTCGGTCGCCAGCACCCGGGCCAGCTGGTTCTCGCCGTCCATCCGCAGCAGGCAGCGCAACCCCACCAGCCGCCAGAAGAAATCCTCCTTCTCGAGCAGCTGGGCGACCTGGTCGACCTGCTCCTCGCCGCCGGCCTGGGAGATGGTCAGGTAGGTTTCCTCGCGCTGGAACTTGTCGTACTCATCGTTCTCGGCCATCTCGAGCAGCTTCTGCAGCCGCTCGTCGCTGGCCTCGATGTGCTCGTTGTCCAGCGCCATCGAGAAGGCGCGCAGCGCGAACCGCTGTAGCTCGGCGTTGAGATTCTTGTTCGTCGCCAGCTCGATCAGAGTGCCGGCGATCGCCTCCCCGCCGATGATCGCGGCCACCACCAAGTGCAGCTCGCCGATCGAGGAGACGTTGCTCTTCAGTTGCTCGGCCCAGTGGGCAGAGGCCTTCTCGAAGACCTCCTCGTCGCCGGCCTCGCGGATCAGCTTGGCGACGTGCTCGATGGTCGGGTTGTCCATCTTCAAAATATCGATCATCGCCTCGGCCGCCGGCGGTCCCAGCTTCTCCACGATCGTCTTGGCGTTGTGGTTGCCGGCCATCGCGCGCTTGTTGTAGTCGCCGCGGGTGCACCAGTGGACGAGCGGCTTCCTCAGCGCCGCGAGTGCCTCGGATTCGGCGAACTCGACCATCATGAACAGCCCGTCCTTGGCGTCGATCTGCTCGCGGCTGATCGTCTCCCCGGCGGACTCGACGATCTTCCCGAGCTTGGGGGCGATCGCCTTTATCACCTCCTGGGCGTCGGCGCGTTCCATCTTCTTGAACGATTCGCGAAACAGTTTCCACTCGTTGATCTCGACCAGCGCGACGCCGGCCCGAGCGCGCAGCTCGGTCTCGACCTCGGGATCGATCAGCGTGCCGGCCAGCTTCTTGGGGCCGTTCTGGGTCCCCTTCCAGCGCTCGATCTTCTCCTCGGTCACCTGGCAGGCGCCCAGCGCCAGCAGCGAGACCAGCAGCGCGGCGACCAGCTTGCGTGCATTCCGCATGGCAAAGACTCCCTTCGCGCGCGCCCGGCGGCCGGACCCGACGCCCGGCGAGCCGATCCGTCGAGAGACCGTCGAGACGCTCCCGTCTCATCCTAGCGAACCGCTCAAAGCGGTCAACAAGGAACAGTGAAAAGAAGGATCCGCTCTGCTCGTGAAGATCCTCGGAATCGCCTACAAATCCGCGCCTGCGGCTACGCCCCGGCCCTCGGCACGTGGTATACAAGGCTTCGACCATGGGCGAGCGGTTCGGCAACTACGACCTGATCGAGAAGGTCGCTGTCGGCGGGATGGCGGAGATCTTCAAGGCCCGCGCCGCGCACGGCAGCGGCGTGGAGAAGCTGGTCTGCATCAAGCGGATCCACCCCGCCCTGTCCGCGGACAAGAACTTCGTTGCGATGTTCATCGACGAGGCCCGACTGGGCGTCTCGATGGTGCACGGCAGCATCGTGCCCGTCTTCGACTTCGGCTACGTGGACGGCCACTACTTCCTGGCGATGGAGTACGTCGAGGGCCAGGACCTGGCCGCGCTGTGCGGGCGGGCCAAGGTTGTCGGGATCGAGTGGCCGCTGGAGCTGGCCGTGCACGTGGTCTCCGAGATCCTCGAGGGGCTGGCCTACGCCCACCACAAGCGCGACGATCAGGGCCGGCCGCTGCAGCTCGTGCACCGCGACGTCAGCCCCTCCAACGTGCTGCTCTCCGACGACGGCCAGGTCAAGCTGCTCGACTTCGGAATCGCCCGTTCGCTGGCCCGCGAGTTCGAGACCCGCACCGGCGTGATCAAGGGCAAGCCCGGCTACATGAGCCCCGAGCAGGCCGCCGGCGGCGAGGTCGACGCGCGAGCCGACGTCTGGTCTTGCGGATCGCTGCTCCACGAGCTGGTCACCGGCGAGAAGCTCAAGGACGGCCGCCGCCCGACCGGCGCCCCTGACCTGGAGGCGATCCTCGACTCCGCGCTGTCCGCCGATCGCGAGCTGCGCTTCCAGACCGCCGACGAGATGCAGCACGCCCTCGAAGATTTGCTGGCCGCCCGCGGGCTGCGTGCCTCGGCGCGTGACCTGGAGGCGTTCATCGAGCGGATCGAGGCCGCCCGCGCCCCCGGCGAGAACTGGGACATGCAGTCCTCGGCGGTGGAACGCCATCTGGCCGCCGCCCTGGGTCCGGCGGAAGAAGGCGAGCCGCCCGCCGCGGATCCGAGCGCGGACGGCTCGCCCCCGACATCCACCCACGAGATCGAGGCGCCTCGGCGCCCGGGACGCAAGCGGCTCGCCGCCTGGCTGATCTCGGCCGCGCTGCTGGCCGGCGCGGGGATAATCACCGCGCTGCTGCTGGCCGGCGAGACCGAGACGGACGAAACCGCGGAGCTGGACCGAAACGAAACCGAGCGAAAAGAGACGGGCGCTTCGGCCGAGAGCGAATCCGAGCCGCCGGCCGAGCAGGCTCCCGAGCCGAACGCGGCGAGCCTCTCGATCCGCAGCGATCCGCCCGGAGCGAAGATCCTGATCGACGGCGAGAGCACGGGCCGCGAGACCCCGGCCGAGCTGGCGCTCGAGCCCGGCCTGCACCGCGTGGAGCTGCGCCTGGAGGGCCGCGGGAGCTGGTCCGAGACGATCGAGGTGGCCGGTGCCGGCCCGCTGGATCTGTCGGCCGAGCTGGTGCCGGCCGGCGGCTCGATCGAGATCGAAACCGTGCCGGCGGGGGCCGAGATCTCGCTCGACGGCGCTTTGCGCGGAGAGGCGCCGCTGCTGATCGAGGATCTCGCCCCCGGGGAGCACAGCGTGGTCGCTCGCGCCGCAGGACGTCTTTCGGCGCGCAAGGCGGCGCTCGTCCGGGCCGGCCGAAAAACCGAGATCTCGCTCGAGCTGGCGGCTCGGCCCGATCACGCGGCGCGGCCGGCGATCGAAAGAAAGGGCACTCTCAGCGTCAACACCTTCCCCTGGTCGAACGTGGTGCTGGACGGGACGGCGATCGGCACCACGCCGATCCGCGGCCGGCCGATCTCCGCGGGCAGGCATCGCGTGGTGCTGACCAACCCGGTCAAGGAGATCTCCAAGAGCGTGCGCTTCTCGGTGGAGCCGGGCGAGCACGAGAAGATCAGCGCGCGCCTCGAAGAGAACGACCCCGCGGGCGAGTGACCCGCGCGATCACTGCTCGCCCCAAACTTCGTCGTCCATCGTGACCTTCGGCCGCCCCGGATCCCGACTCGCGTAGTAGCCGGCCAATGCGCCGGCGGTACCGCCCGCCACCACGACCCCCACCGTCGTCCAGAACCACCAGCTGCGGTACCAGGCCCGCTTCTCGTCTCCGCCCCCGCGGCCGTCTTCGCCGAGCGGGGGAGGCTCAGCCGGTGCGGGCTCCGCCAGCGGGGGAAAACGCTGCCCGACGGCGCCCCTGATCGCGAGGGCCCAGGCCGGACGAGGACCCAGCTCGACCACATGTCGCGAGACGCGCCGCGGCTCCTCGGCCGGCACCAGCTGCACGACCAGCCTCTTTTCGCCGCTGCCCGAGGTCGTCCAGACCGCGACCGCGATCCAGTCCGCGCCGACCGATGTTCCCAGGCGCGCCAGCTCCTCGCGGCCGGACAACGCCGGAACCCTTCCCTCGAGCCGCTCGACCACAGAGCTCCAAAGCGCCTGCATCGCGGGGGAGTGCCGCGCCGGATCGAGGCGCCGCTGGGGAAAGGCCGCCAGCACGCGCTCGGCCGCGGCCACCGCCTCGTCGCGGCGCCCGAGATCCAGCAGGACCTGCGCGATGAAGATATCGATCTCGGCCAGCGCCGGATCTCCCAGCAGGTCGCCACGCGACTCCAGGAACTCCTCGCGCAGCCGGCGCGCAGCATCGAGCGCTCCTTGCAGATCCATCTCCAGGTAGGCCTGGCGGGCCTCCTCCAGCCGGGCGGCGTACCGCTCCTCCGGCAGCCAGCTGCTCTCCAGATCCAGCACCTCGAAGCCGGCGTCCTGCAAGGCCGCCGCCAGCAGCACGTCCAGGGCGGCCGCATCCAGCTCGGCGCCGACCGGCAGCCTGGCGGGAATCACCAGCGCGCTGCCCCGCGCGGCACCCTCCGGAAGCGGAGGCGCCGGTCCTTCCGGCTCGGAGCGCGAGGCCGCCTCTTCGGCTTCCCGATCCGCGCGGGCGCCGGCCGCCGGCAGCGCCGCGGCGATCGCCAGCGCCACGGCGGAGGCAAGTCGAATCGCGCCGCGGCTATGGCAGGCAGACCAGCTCGGCATTGCTCTCTCCCGTTGCCTGCTGCGACGAATCGGGGCTCATTCGGATCATCCATCCCGAGTCGTCCGCCTCGCAGCCTCCACGGCGGTCCGAGTCGGTGCCCGCCCACCAGCGATCGGTGTCGATCGACACCACTTGGCGGTGCAGGTCGTCGGAAGAGGGGCCGCTGGCGACGTACGCTCCGCGACAGTGAGCGATCGCGGCCTCGGCCATTTCGACTGCCCTGTCGTCATCCGGGAGCACCGGCACGTAGGCGCCCCGCTGGGCGTCGTAGGGCGCATCCGAGGCGACCGACCCGGGCACGCAGGCCTGCGCGGGATTGCGCGCGTCGATCATCTGCTCCAGCTCGACGAGCTCGGTCGCGAGCGTCTCGTCGCTCTCCGCGCCGCACAGGTCGATCTTCTTGAGCTGCGCGCCCTGCTGCTCGAGCCACTCCAGGGTCTCGATCAATCGCGTCGGCCGGCTCAGCTCTCCGTAGACCGGCGAGCCGCACGTCTCCTGCTCGCTCGCGTTGCCCACCACGACCGCGATCAGGTCGCGCTCGTCCCAGACGAGGTCTTCGAGCCGCTCGCGCAGGTACGGCTCCAGCGCCTCGCCGGGCGGCAGGCCGAAGTACTCGTCGAAAGCCTCCTCCGCCGCGCCCCCCGAGGCCGTGCAGTGCCAGTTTGCCAGCAGATCCTCGCCGGGAAGCTCGGTCTCGACCTCGTCGAAATCGGAGTAGATGCCGAGGCTGCAATCGTCGTCGCGCGCCGCGAACAACAAGAGCCTGATCCCGGTCGAGAAGTCGATCTCTCCGGTCGAGTCTCCGTCCTGGGTGACCAGCAGCCCTTCGAAGCCGACGCGCAGCAGCTGCCTCCAAACGCAGCCGTTGCGCATCCCTGTCACCTCCGCGATCGTCTCCACCGCCTTGGCCCGGGGATCCTCCAGCTGTGAGCTGCCCTCGAACTCGTGGACGATCGAGACGTTTCCGCCCACCTCCAGCTCCTCGAGATAACCGGAGGCCACGGCGATCATCTGGGGCCCGCTCTGGTGGGTGCAGCCGTTGTCCGCGGCCAGCTCGCTCTCCAGCAGCTCGTCGGGCAGACCCAGATCGGCGTTGGCGGCCAGGAACAGCAGCGTCAGGTAGTTGGCGGCCTGGGAGTAGAGAACGTCGGTGAAGTGCCCGGCGAGATCGCCGAGCAACGTCCCGAACCACTGGTCTCCTTCTCCCGAGCTGTCCAGCACGGCCACCGAGGTCAGCGCCGGCTTGCGCAAACCGAAGGAACGTGTCGAGGACGAAATCTCCCCGCTGCCGGGCACGAACACCTCGGGCCTGGCGTCTCCGCCGCCGATCAGCCAGCTGGTTCCGTCCGGCAGATCGACGGCGGCCTGGCCGGCGCGCGCGACTTGCAGACGAATCGGACGCCCGCGGCACGAGGACGACATGTCGTGAACGGTCGGGGCGGAAGCGCCCGTCGGGCGCAGCAGCAAGGAGACACCGTTCGTGCGCTGCCCCGACGAATCCCTTCCGCCGGCCACCAGCATCGCCAGCTCGGAGCCGCTTCCGATGTCGATCAGGGCGAAACCGGTCGCGGGGAGAATCTCCCGCTCGCTCGGCCCCTCCAGCACGTCGCCCAGCTCGCAGTCGCGCACCAGCGAGACCAGCGACCAGCCGTGCTCCGCCGACGAGCCGCCGCCGCCGGGCAGCTCTCCGCCGACGAAGAGGAACTGCTGGCTGTCGAGAACGACCAGCCGCCCGCCGAGCCGGTCCTCGATCCCGACCCAGCTCGCCTCCGGCTTCCAGGCGTCGCCGGCCGCGCAGCTCTCTCCCCGCTCGGCGCCGTCGACGAAGAGGCGATCGTGGGTCACGATCAGCACCTGGCCCTCGTCGTTGACCGCCGCGGTCACCGGCGCGTCCGGCCCGGGGTCGGTCGCGGAGACGTCGCCGACGCTCCCGCCCCCGAACACGTCGACCAGACAGCGCGGGTTGCCCACCACCACGACGCGGCCGGTGTGCCGCTCCTCCCCGCCGACTACCTCGATCTCCGGCACGGCCGGCCGCGGCGCGTCGTTGCCGCAGGGATTGATCCGCTCGAAGGACTGCGCGGCCGGATCGTAGACGTCGAGGTCGCCGGAGCATCCGCCCTCGCCGCCGGCGAGCACGACCCGCGTCCCCGAGGACGTCTCAACGGTGAAAGCCGCGTGCGAGGCCCGGGGGCACGACAGCGCCGGCAGCCGACTGACGACGCGCTCGACGGGATCGATCAGCAGCGCGTCCGCCAGCGGCTCGCCGTCCCCGCCCGAACGCCCGCCGGCCACCAGGATGCTCGGCCGGCCCCGCTCGTCGCTCAGCAACGTCGCGCTGTGGTCCTCGCGATCCGCCAGGGACTCGGCCAGCTCCCCGGGCTCGAGCCGCACCAGGTTGAACGCCAGCATCTCTCCCAGGAAAAACTCGACTCTGCGATTCTTGCCCGCCTCGACCTCGAAGCGCAGCGTCTCCCCGTGCGCCAGCTCCTGGCCGCTCGCATTCTCGCCGCGAACCGCGACCCGCCACTCGCCCTCGGGCAGCGACATCGACAGGGACTGCCCCTTGGCCACGCTTTGCCACTTCTCGTCCTGCTCGTTGTCCCCGGTCGGCCTGGCCCGCACGGTCAAGCTCCGCACATCCAGCTCCGAAAGCAGATCCGGCCTGCCGTCGGGCAGGATCGGCACCAGCTCGACCCGGCCCGCCGTCTCGCAGCCGAGGATCGGGATCGCGGCCAACAGCAACAGCCGGGTGACATTCTCGTAGAGGAGATTCTTCAACTCTCACCACCGGCGGGCCTGGGCCGCAAGGCACCGGAAATCAGACTCTTCATGATAACATCAGGGACATCGACTGGCGAGAGCGGTCGGGAGAGAGCCATCCGCGCTGTAGGGTTTTTTAAA
>CAZHCG010000001.1:0-100715 GCA_964530995.1 uncultured Myxococcales bacterium | reverse complement strand
CCAGTCGAGGTGCCGCTCGACGTCGTCCAGGGTCACCTCGACGATCTCCCCGCCCATCGCCGTTCCTCCGCCCGATCCCGGCGGGTCGTAGCTGTAGTATGGCAGGCCGACGACGACCTTGCCCAGGTCAGGGTGGGTCGCCCTGATCAGGACTCTGTAGTTGCTGTTCTCGTTCGCCATTTCGTTCTCCCTTCGTTGGGGGGTACCCCCCTCAATTTATATATAAAACTTAGACATCGAAGGGGCACCTGGGAACCATCGAGTTCATCGGGGCGATGAAAAAGAATTTCCACCGGTCGAACGACCGCACGGTCAGTCGACGAACGGCTCGGCGTCGCCCGCGACGACCAGAAAAAGATTTTATCGACATCGCTTCGACGACGCGAGCCGAAAAATTTTCGATCGACGATCGTTTCGACGAAACGGGCGGGCAGACTTCGGCACTCCCGTCCCGGTAGAGAATAGTTCTCCCCAGTCATGCGATTTTTCGACGACGGCCCCCCTGGGATTCCTCTCCAAGGCTCCCCTTTTCGGGGTTGCCCCGCCCGGCCGTTTCCGTCCGAGAAGGAGGGAGAGATTATCTCTCTCCAAGCCGTCGGACCTTCTATCCCCTCTCCAAGGTAGGGAGGGAGGCGAACCTCCCCCCGCTACCAAGGGAGAGTACCGCGGTGGTCAACCGTGGTACGGGGGGATAGTGGTTTCGAGAGAGTGCGGGAGGCGCACGTCTACCCTAGTCGTTGTCCTCGCTCGACTCCAAGAGGATCTTCTGGAGCCGGGCGATCTCCGCCTGCGCCTGCGCGGGCGTCATCTTCTTCTTCTGGGAGGAACGGCGGGAGAAGTCCGGGCGGTACTCCGTACCGGGGAGCTTCCCCGTCCGCGCCTTGCAGAGA
The DNA here is from genome assembly GCA_964530995.1 of uncultured Myxococcales bacterium. Taxonomy (GTDB): domain Bacteria; phylum Myxococcota_A; class Polyangia; order JAAYKL01; family JAAYKL01; genus CAZHCG01. The sequence goes on along the minus strand of CAZHCG010000001.1, from coordinate 99,825 downwards.
TAGTGCGGTCCATGGCGGTCGCCCACCTTGGCATTGGGGAACGCCTGGCGGAGAGCTTCCGTCAACTCGGAGCCGGTGATCCCCCCGCGCGTCACGTTGATGGCGAGCGCGGAGAATTCGGGCTGGCTCCGAGGCTTGGAGAGGGTGATCAGGGTCGCGGTGCTCTCTGTGGGGTCCGAGGGGATCTCGATCCCGGGGATGAGCTTGTGCAACTCCTCTCCTACGGAGTCCGGGTCGAAACCCGTACATCCGCAGAGGAACGTAGCGAGCGCGATGCTCATTTCGGTCGTGACCATCGTGGTTCTCCCTTCCTTTGATAGAGAGTAGACGGCCCCCGCACTCTATCCAAACCACTATCCTATTTAGTTGTCAAAGAACGTTCGTTTTCTATCGAGAAGGGGGGTCTATCCTCCCCTACACTCTCCCCCCTTGCAGGGGGAGAGGAGGGGGCGCATTTCTAGCGGCGGTTCTCCTTCCACCACCTCTGGGCCACCTGGATCGTCTGGATGAACCGGGAGCCGCAATAGAGACTTACGGCGACCGCGATACAGAGCCAGAAAATGCAGGAGAGAACCGTGATTAGGATGACCAGGATTGTACTTAACATTTCCCTTTCTCCCTTCTCTCCCAAGGTGGCCCCGTGTTCTCTGGGGCACTTGTTTTCCCTTGGGTAGAGACTCGAACTATTCTGTTGTCAAAGAGCCAATTCTAATCTCCCCCTGACTTCTATTCTTATAACGCGCCAGGGTGCGCTTCTATTCCATGAGAGAGTAACTCTTTCTCTCTCCCTGGGAGGGGCGGGGAGTTTTACCGGGCCTCCCTTGCCTCTCTCCCTCTCCCTACCCCCCGTCTCTCACCCCCCTACCCCCACGTTTTTTTCGCAGCCCGTCTTTTCGCACAAACCCGCCCCGACCCCGACCCGCGAACACGCCTTCACGAATCTTCGTCCAGTCCCCGCAGGCACAGGCCGAGGGCCTGCGGCCCGCTGCCCATGTCTCACGGACGGCCCACCGGACACCACTAACCACCCCTCCCAGGAAGTGCCCGGCGAGATTTTTTTCGCGCGCCCGGCAGACCCCGTATTGACGCGTGTCAGCGACTTGCGAGCAAGTCGCCGGGCGGCGAAGCCGCGGGCCTTTCACGCCCCTGTGCATCGTGGTATGATGGTTCCAGGTCATGGGGAGGTGGGCCGTGGCCGGACACTCACGAGTGAGTGGCCGCGAGCGCGACCAAGCTCTGCAGAGCTTGCTCGGGCCGAATGAACGGTTTGTCGGCGAGGTTGTGCGAGATGGGCGAAGACTGTTTTACGATGGCATCATCGCCGCCCGGCCACTCTCTAGAGAGTGGTCGTCTGTACCCGGTCACTGGCGAGGCGGACCTTCCCGCCGGCGACCTCATAAGGGTCGAATCATCACCGCGCTCGGGTCGAACAAACGTTCGGGTGTTAAAGCTCAGCGAGTACGAGTACGCCTCCGACAGGCGTCAGGCTGTCGGTGAGTCATGGCCGTGCTGCCCGGACCTTTTGAACAGAGCGGGCCGAGATCAAGTACACCGAGCTTTCTGGCAGATCAAGCTCCGATGGCCCGACGCCTTCAGGCTGCGATCTGCCGCAGGCCTCCACAACGGCGAGTTGATCGACATCCTGAAGCCGACTGGGATGTGGAGCCTCAGGTTGACGTCGCTGAAGGCCATCTCTTATTGCCGTCCCGCCGATCGCTATCTGCAGAGGTACTTGGCGTGGGCCCGGTCATCCGTTTACGGATGCCGCGGTACCTCACCTTCGGGGAGGTACCGGTGTCGCCTCCGCTTCGGACACGACGGGCCGTGTCAATATTCGATCTCAACGGCGAAGGGCGCGTGATGAACATCTTCGTGCTGGATGAGTCTCCAGACGCCGCGGCGCGCATGGTCTGTGACAAGCACGTCGTGAAGATGCCGCTGGAGACGGCGCAGCTGCTGTGCACTGATTCGGTCACTCGCGCGCGAGTGGCCGCTCCGTACAAGCCGACGCACTTCGGCCACCCGCTCGTGTGGTGGGTCGGCTCGTGCCGCGAGGCGTGGGACTGGACGCTGGCTCATGGCGTGGCGCTGTGCGACGAGTACTCGCTCAGGTACGGCAGGGAGCACGCGTGCATGCGGGTCGTCGCGTGGGCCTTCGGGATGCGTAGGGCGCTGCGCCCGCCGCCGCGCGGCCGCCTCGTGCACCTGCAGTGCCTTTCAGAGGAGCTGATGGTGCCGGGCGACCCGGTGGCCGCCTATCGCCGGTACTACGTGGAGTGCAAGGCCGAGATCGCCGAGTGGCGACACGGCGGGCCGCCTGACTGGTGGCCGATGGGGGCGTGAGATGCTCACCAGCAACGCTACGTGTGTGAGGATTTTCGTTGGTGATCCGGCGTGGGCTCGGCTCAGTCGGCAGGTGGAGCAGATGGCTCGGGCGTTCCGGCGGGCGTTCGATAGGTTCCGCCAAGAGATCGAGGACCTGAGAGACCTGTTCGAGGTGTGGGCCCGCCACGAGAAGGAGAGGGACAGGTGGCCGCCGCTGCCCACCCTCAGGGACGTTGATGACTCGCGTTCGATGTGGCAGGCCGCGTGGAATAAGCGCGTCGGGTGTAGGGCACGGGAGCCGGGCACTCGTTGGCGAATGACCGTCACCAGGAGCGCCTACGCCCGCGGCCTGGCAAAGCGGGAGAAGTTGGATGCCTGACTTCGTCGTCTTCTGTTGCACGCCATTCGATATCCATGACCCAGAGTCTTGGTTCGGTCCGGCCTGCCCGACGTGCGGAATGTATGGGTATGTGGAAGATCCGTTCTGCATGCTCACGCCGGCGGAGTATGCTGAGGTGGTGACCGAGCTGCGCGCTGAGCGCGGCACTGACTCTGAATGGGATGACGACCCATTGATGCCGGTGCCGATGGACCCGGCTGAGATCGAGGAGTGGGTGCCTGCCGAGATGTCGTCGTGGGAATGGGCGATGCAATACCAGCAGCGCCCACCGGAGGTTGATGATGCCTTTTAAGACGTTCGTAAAGTTCACGCAAGAGTCCGGCGGCGATGTCTTCGTCGACCCGATGTTGGTGTCGTCCGTCCGTGACGACGGCCGGCGCGGGAGCCGCGTCAAGATCCGCTTCGCCGGCGACAGCAGCAAGTCGCTGGTTGTGACCGGCAGGGCCGAGTCGATTCAGAACGAGCTGCTCGCCGCGGTGCCGGAGGACGTTTCGAGATGACTGTCCTCGCCATTCTCGCGCTCGGAGAGGCGGCGCTATTGCTGGTGTGGGTGGCAGCGTGCCACCAGGCCAGGTCTGGCCAGTCCAGGGCTGAGGCTCGGGCCACATCGCTTAAAGAGCGACTGGGTGAGACCGAGACGAAGCTGGCTCAGGCCCGTCGCCATGAGGCCATGGAGCGAAAGAGGGCAGACGAGCTTCAGGATGAAGTGACGTATCTCGAAGAACAGAAGCGACGCCTCGAGCGCAAGTATGACAAGGCGCAGAGGCGCATCGAGAACCTCGAATCGCGGGAGCACCCGCAGTACTAGGAGACAATCGTGGTCGAGTGCCAATGCACGGTAGACCTGGTGCTCGTCGACGGCGAGAGCCTCGAGGAGCCAGACAGCATCAACCTGAATACGACGCCGGAGGCGTACGACCTGGTGACCATCGAACTGGATGATACGTCCTTCACCGTCAGCATCGAAGAGTTGCGCAACGCGCTCAACGCGGTGGATGCCGCCAACGGGAGGTGACGTGAGGGTTCTACAACGAGATGGGAAGTTCGAGGTCCTCTCGCCCACTGACCCGCCAGTGGGTATCGAGCTGATCGAGACCGCCGGGAGGACGTGCTACCAGTCCGGTCAATCTCGCGAGATCGACCGCGAGTCGGCTGCCCGGTTCGCCGGCATGCTCATCGGGCGCGGCCACGAGTCCGTGCTAGAGCACCTGAGCCACTGCACCAAGATGCGGTACGGCTCCACGCTGCAGGGTCAGCTCGAGTACCTCAACGAGCTGTGTGAGCTGCAGCAGGAGACGGTCGGGCTGCGCCGCACGAGGTACAACGCGGATGGGGCGTTTCGCTTCGATCTGATCAGCGCCAACGTCCGCACGATCCGAGACGCCGCGAGGCGGTGCCCGCACAACAGTGTGGCCGCGGCGCTGCACTTCGCGTTCGCCGCCAGGTGGCCCGAGCTGTTCGACGACCTCGACGATCCGGCCATGATCATCGGCTCCAATCCGGCGGCTTCGCCGTTCGAGGACGAGAGCCTCGCCGAGCTGGCGCTCCATCACCAGCTGGAGCATCGCTACGCCACCGTGCGCTTCACGGACCACAGTAGGGGGTTCACTCACGAGCTGGTGCGCCACAGGCTGGCCGGGTACTCTCAAGAGAGTACCCGTTATGTCGACGAGCGCGAGAGCGCGTGGGTGGCGGCGCCGGCCGCTGACCTCATCTCACCAGTGGTCGTGGAGTTCGCCGGTGAGACGCTGCACATGTCCCGTATCGACATGGCCGAGATGGAGTACGCCTTCTACAAGGCGTGCCGCGAGGCCGGCGACCCGCCCCAGGACGCCCGTCAGTTCCTCCCCATCGGCACCACGTCCGAGATCGTCATGAGCTGCAACCTTCGAGAGTGGCGCCAGGTCTTTCGCATGCGGTGCCACAAGGCCGCGCACTGGGAGATCCGCGAGACGATGGTCGGGCTCTGCCTGGAGTTCCAGAACTTCTTCCCCGGCTGTTTCAGCGACTTCACCGTTGCCGGCACGTGCCGCGATGGCATCGAGTACATGGAGGTGCCTGATGCCACGTGAGGACTTCACTCTAGTCTACGCCTTCAACCCGCGCTATGGCGTGCTGTTGGTGCGCAAGGGTCGAGATTCCGCCCGCGGCTGGATGGTCGGGAAGCTCAACGGGCTCGGCGGCAAGGTCGACATGCGAGACATCGCGATGGACACCGACGCTTCGTTCCGGCGCTGCGCCGCGCGCGAGTTCACCGAGGAGAGCGGCGTCGAGGTGACCGCCGAGGGCCTTCGGTACGTCATGGACTTCGGCGGAAAGCAGAAGGACTACTGGGTCAAGGTGTTCGCGCTGATGCTGAGCGACGACCTGGCCGCCTCAGTCGTAAGCGAGACTCGTGGCGACGAGCAGCTGTACTGGGTGCCGGTGATGGATGTGCTGATGAACGAGGAGCCGCCGCACCTATGCGGCAGTCCGTTCATGGGCGACGTCGCGCACCACGTCGAGGAGTGCCTCGGGGCGCTCGGCTCGCAGGCCTGGCGCTGTAAGCCCGACAGTGTGATGGTCGTCGAGGTCAGGACCGACCCTGATAGCATCGCGGAGTTCGTGCGGCTGGCCAAGGAGCGCATGCTCAAGGAGGTCATGCTTGTCGAGGTGCCGATCAACGCTATCATGAAGAAGCCATGAGCCTGCCGTGGGTCCCGGACGCCGAGTTCGACGACGGACCGGCGCTCGGCGGGGTGTTCGGCGACCCGGGCTGGACTCCTCTGAGTTCTCGGCGACTGGATGACGGCGTCAAGCGCGGCAGAACGGACCTGGAGGTCGTCAAGGGCGGCCACACCATCGCCGGCGGGAAGGTGTGCGTCCACCCGCTGGGGCTGCACCCGGAGATCGCCATGCCGGCGGGGCACGAGGTTGGGCACTGCCTCGTATTCGACGAGGCCTGGCGCCACATGCCCATCGACATCATGAACGAGCGCCTGAGCGGAGCCGTCTTTCCGTCGCCGGCGGAGGTTCGCGCCCTCAGGAAGGCGTACGAGGGTGTGGCCCGAGTCCACGATTGGCCGGTGCCGTCCCTGGTGCGGTAGCGCGCGAACGATCGCTCGTACACTCCTCGGATCATTTGACATACAATGTCTAATGAGAGGAGCGCACGGTGGGACTTTGGGTCGTCTTCGCCTACAAGGCCATGCTCTTCCTCGGCTTCGTCGTCTGTGTGATCGCCGCCTGGCGGTTGTTCAAGAAGGATGAGGCCACCCCCCGTCGCCAAGACGCTCAAGCTCTGGAAGCTCGTCGAGGTGGAGGGACCGCACTCCGGCACGGTGTTCGTCGCCCTGGCTGCCGTCTGCTTCATCGTCATGGTGTCGACCAAGACGAAGTGGGTCGCCGGTGGGGATGGCCCAACTGTCGACTTCGCCACGTCTGAGATGGACCTGGACGAGTACGCGGAGATGACCGAGGCCGAGTACGTGCCGCCCATCGAGATGGGTCAGTATCTGCCGTACGATGAGCCCGAGAGCGTCATGCTCAAGGGAGGCCCCGAGTCGCCGAGCAACGAAGCTATGCCAGTGGACGACCCTCCCGAATAGCCGTAGAATGACCGTGTAGTCCTTCAAGCGTAGGAGTGTCCCATGTTGGACAAGCGATTCAAGCTCGTGGTCGGCAAGGTGGTCATGGCAGCCGACGACACCGAGTACTCGTTCCTGGTGCCAGAGGGCGCCACCCAGGTGCGCTTCCGCGCGGACGCCGCGTTCCGGTACCACTCCGAGTCCGGCAAGGTGGCCGGCGGGGACGGGCTGCCGGTCACGGCGGACGTCACGGAGCGCTTCGACAACATGGCGTTATTCAAGGGGAGCATCTACGTCGCCCACACCGCCGGCGTCTCCACGGACCTGTGGTACAGCTACGGCGTGCCGATCACCCGTTGAGTCTGCGGACTCAACGCGAGCTCTTGCCCCTGCAAGCGCTCGGTAAGGAGCCCCAATGCCTGTAAATAGGTGCCAGTCCGGGGGCAAGCCCGGGTACAAGTGGGGCGACGCCGGCAAGTGCTACACCTACACCCCCGGCGACTCCTCTTCGGAGGAGGCGGCGAAGGACAAGGCCAGGCGCCAGGGCCAGGCCATCATTGCCGGTGGTGGCGAGAAGGCTGCCGGCTGCAAGGACAAGCGCAAGAAGACCAAGAAGCTGTTCATTGTGAACGAGGGGTGACGAGTGAGGCTCCTTCGCGCCAAGCTCGTGCACGTTCGTGCCGCCGAGGTGCTCCGCGCGCTCATCGCGATGGGGGGAGTCGCCAGGCTGAACACGGCCGACGTGTGCGCCGAGCTGGCCAGGCGCGGCGTGTTGGACCCGGTGGGAGACTTCGAGCGCTATATGGGGGACGTCAGGCCGGCCAGAAAGGCGCTCGACAAGCTCACGAGGGCCATCCTGCTGCTCAAGGACGGCGGCCTCATCGCGCCGTTCCGTGAGGGCGAATACGGCCGCAGGGGGAGGTACATGGTCACTCCGGAGGGTCGCGCAGCCCTCGCAGAGTATGACGACAACACATCTATGCTGTCGCCCCGCAGCTCGAACGGCCACGAACAGCGCCCCCAGGGGCCATTGGACGCCGAGCGTGGGTCGTGATAGTTTAGGATTATCTACTGCGAGATCGGAGCGAACGGCGGGATGAGCGACGGAGATCGGACGGCGATCAAGATCGACCTGAAGGCCGACTTTCTCAGGTCTGACCTGGAGAAGGGCCTCGTCTGGTTCGTGAACTACGCCGCAATCGACCCCACCGCAGTTCGGGCGGAGGACCTGGACCTGCACGGCGCTGGTATGCTGCCGGAGCACGTCGAGATGTTCGCCCACCGGTGGCTGGCCTACTCGCGCAGCGTGGACATCAACCACGACGGCATCGGCCGCCCCGTGCATGTCATCGAGTCCTTCTTCAACTCCATGGACGTCCAGTCCGCCGCGTGGCCGCTCAACAGCCACGCGTGCCGATTCGACGTGAGCCAGTCCGGCGAGGCCATGGAGGGGTTGAAGAAGGGCGACCTCAACTGCGTCAGTCTCGACGCCTTCACGTTCAACAAGGTGCGCCGGCTGCCGGCCGCGGAGGCCAAGTCCGTCTTGGGCATCCCTGACGGCCGTCCGGACTCTCCCGCAGAGCTGGCGCGGGAGGTCGCGCGACTGGGGTATCCCGGCGTGACGGGCGTGCGCCGGCTGCAGAGCGGGCTGTACCTCTGCGAGCGCGACGACGCGCTTCCCGTGGCGGTGGCCATGGCCGACGGCGGCATCGACGTGACTCCGGCCGCCGGGGCGTGGGGCCGAGTGGCCGCCTCGCTGATGACCAGCGGAACCCTCACCGCCGCGCAGCGCGCCGAGCTCGACGTCGAGGCGTACGTGCCGGACCACGGCGACGAGAGCTTCGACGTGGACCACGCGCCGTGGGACCCGAGCGAGATCGCCAAGCTCCTGAGCGACATCGGCTTCAACATGGATGGCAACGACCCCATCAGTCCGTTCGCCTTCGTGACCGGGCTCGAGGGTAAGCTCGCGCACCACGTCCCGCGCGGCGGGGCGATGATGGTGTCGCTGGCTGGGGTCGACGACGCGCTGGCTCGGCTCTACGAGGTGCCGGAGGCGCACCGTGAGTCCGCGCGCCAGCACCTCCTCGCCCACAAGAGGGAGGCAGCCTGATGCCGACTCGCCGCAACCTGGACGTTGGGGCCGACGGCATGGCGAACGTCCTACTGCTCGAAGACCCGATCCCTCGTCACGTGTCCCTCGTCAGCTGGGGCGCCAACGACCGGCCCACCACGTCATGGAAGGGCATGGACGTCGACCCAGACGAGGCCAAGGGGACGCTCCGCTCCCCGCCCGGACAGATCCTCGACCTCGCCAACGTCGGCATGAACCACCTCAACGAGTTCGTGTCCGAGACGTTGGATGCGTGGCGCGCGACGGTTGCCCACGTGCTGTCGACCCCCCTGAGCCCGGAGGAGCGATCGGCGCGGATTCGCGCGCTGACCGTGCAGGCCGGCGCTCGGATCGCCGCCGGAGTGGCCGCCCTCACGGGGCCGGTCGTCGCGGCCGCGACCAAGACCTACAAGGCCGCCGGCCTGACGCTTCCCGACCCTCCCACGCAGTCAACGCTGCAGGGCGAGCTCGATCGGCGGGGCTTCATGGCCGGAGTCGAGCATGCCGCCGCCGCGCTCACCGATCAGGTGTTCGCTGCGATGAGAGAGGCGGGGGACGAGAATGGCGCCCTGAGCGCGACGGAGGCGATCCTGTCGGCGTTCGGCGAGGCCGCGGACGTGTTCTCAGCCTGGGCGGCGAGCATGCCGTCCGGAGTCGTGGGCGTCCCGCAGTCGCAGTCGCAGGAGCCGCCCGCCTCGTCCGAGTCGCCGGATTCCATCGGAGGCGTACTGGACGAGGGAGAGCTCCCCGCCGGACAGATCACGCCAGCCAGTGCCACCGAGCGCGCCGGGCGCCGCAACTCCAAGACGGACCTGGGGCGATTGAAGAAGATCCGCGACCTCCTCACCGAGCTCATCGGCGACGAGGGGGACTCGAAACCCAAGGAGAAGAACATGGACATCAAGGCCGAACTGAAGAAGCTCGCGGCCGAGGACCCCAAGGCGTTCCTGGAGGCGATCGACGTCGCGATCAAGTCCGCCCAGTCCGAGGGTCTCGAGGTCGCGCAGAAGTTCACCTGGGGCGACACGGGCGTGGACCCGTACAGCCCCGACGCCATCGTGTCGGCGCTGGACCAGATCCAGCCCGGGACGGCCCTGCAGGCGCTCATCGCGCGCGCCGTCGGCGGGGTCGACGTGGACGCGGCGGGCGGGGACAACGTGCAGGTGGCCTCCACCATGCGCGAGGCCTTCGCCAAGATCGTGATCGCCGAGCTCAAGGCCGCCCCGCAGGGGCCGCTCGCGATGGCCGTCAAGAGCATGATCGCCCCCGACGTGGCCGAGGCCGTCAAGATGACGCTCAAGAGCGTGATCGAGTCCGGCAGCCTGCCCGCCGGTGGCCCGAGTCCGACGGAGCTCTCGTTCGAGGCCCCCGAGGACGCCAATCCGTACGGGATGCCCGACCTGCCCGGCAAGTAGCCGGAGGGGCTGAGCGAGGACAACAACACCTTCCGAGGAGATGAAGATGAAGAACCCGATCCTCGAGGCCACGATGAACGCGGTCGGGCAGATGACCGGCTCCGAGCGTCGCGGTCCGGACGTGACCGAGAACAACGCGCCCGCTCCGGTGGGCGCCCCCATGGCCGGGGGAGACGGCAGCCTGGTGGTCTCCACCAAGGGGTCGGGCTACCTCGGCATCGACGACGAGCCGGCCGGCTCGGCGCTCAACCCGCAGGCACAGCTGGGCCTGTTCCACAAGATCCGCAAGAGCGCCTCCTGGGCGCGCTTCGTGTCCTTCAAGCCGGTGTCCGAGAACTCCGGCTACCTCGACCTGTGGAGCGACGAGGGCTTCGTCATGCACCCCACGGCGTCGGAGGGCCCGCGGACCAACATCCCGCTGCACAAGCCCGGCCTCTCGCAGGTCGAGTTCTCGACCAACACGCTGTCCGGCGCCTTCGGCCTGCGGCTGAAGTCGATCAACGCCGCCCGCAAGGCGGGGCAGAACGTCAACATGCTGGTCCAGTCCGGCATCGCGGCGGGCATCGCCAACGTCTTCATGGACATCGGCATCAATGGCAACGCCGACCTGCCCGCCGATTCCGACCAGAACAAGATGCGCGCCACCTGCGACGGCTGGTTCCAGAAGATGCGGGAGAACAGCGCCAACTACACGTCGCAGGACGACGGGTTCTCCTACCACAACGGCGTGTGGGCCGGGATGCTCCAGCAGCTCGACGAGGCCTACCGCAGCGACCCGGGCCTCGCCTGGGGCATGCCCGACGTGCTGGGCACCCGGTGGCTCACCGAGCTGACCGCCATGGGGGCGAGCCCCGGTGGTGACGCCGCTCCGTCCATCATCAACGACTTCGGCGCGGCGCTGCTCAACGCCATGGGCAACGGCGCCAACCCGCTCGGCAAGACCGGCATCCCGATCCCACAGATCGAGGCCAGCCGGTACGGCACCGAGGGCTACGCCGGCATGGCGCCGACCTCGATCGTGGACAACGGCGACGGCACCTTGACCATCAATGTCAACACCCTCGCGGGTGCAGGCGTGGACCGGTCCAGCACGGGTGCCGACGGCCAGCGCTACGTCACGGTGGGCTGCGTCGCCACGGGCATCGAGGAGACCATCGCGATCGACTACTCGGCCCCCAACAACTCGGTGGACACCGCGAGCCTGCTCGGCCAGACGGTGGCGAGCACCACGGCGTCCGACTACTACGTCAAGTGGGCGGACCTGACCAGCCTGTTCCTGGGCATCTTCCGCTACCTGATGATGGTGGTGCAGAACGGCATCCGGATCTACACCGTGTTCTACCCGCGTGACGAGGTCCTCGAGATCATCGTCCACGCGGACATCGACTACCTGGTCGTGGACAACGACGCGACCAGCCTGGTCGACGACATCATCGCGCCGCGCTTCAGCATCGTGCCGTAGCGCGGGTGACGGCCTGACCGGTGGTTGTTTTCACCGTGACGGCCCGGCGGGTCCCCTCGCCGACGACCGTTGGGTTGATGTTGGAGAGGGGACACCAGGTGGCACTCGAACCAGATCTGTTCGAGGGTCACGCTCGACTCGCGGAGAGGCTTCGCGGCCGTGCCGGATGGAAGGAAGGGGAGACCCTGAGCACCTCCGAGCCGGTCGCAGCCCCACCGCGGGAAGAGGACAAAAGCAAGGAAGGCGTACTCCCGCACCAGGCGGAAGTCGTGGAGCGGCTGAGACGACAGGCAACCTCGAACGGAGAGTGAAGTCATGACCTTCGACGTCCAGAACGCAGACCGCGTCGTCCAGGGTGAGATCTACACGCCGCCCCCGATCAAGATCGAGGGCCTGCAGGTCCTCCCGCCCGTGGCGACCCCCAACTCCCAGGCCGCCGGTGACGACAGCACCGTCCTGCGCGCCCTCCTCAAGGGCGGTCGGGTCAAGCTGTTCGATACCGTCCTCGATCGTATCGACGAGGAGTTCGCGGTCATCACCACGTCCGGTGCGCAGTACGATGACGGCACCGGGTTCGCCCTCGGCTACGCCGTGTGGTTCACCGCCGTGGCGGTGCAGCACAAGGTCAACGCCGCGATCAACATCATGTTCATCCCGGGTGCCGTGGCGCTCGAGGCGAACGCCGTCGTTCCGACCGTGGCAGAGATCGAGGCCGCCATCGGCGACCACGAGCTCTACGCCATCCTGGGCGACATCCGGTACCACCGCTCCGCGGACACCGTGATCGACACCCAGGTGACCGGCGTGCGCCGGCCGGCCTACGTCGACGACTCCAAGAAGACCGGCGTGACCCTCGACAGCGAGGACGCCACCACGATGGCCAAGAAGTTCTGGGGCTACGTCGACCTGCCGGTCGACCTGACCGACGCCTTCGCGCTGGGTGCCGGCGTCCTGGCCTTCGACGGTGTTCCGCTCCCCAAGCTCCCGCTCGGCGGCGAGCTCGGCGAGTTCCTGGCCATCCCGGCGGTCGACGGCGCGGGCGTCGGCGCGGACATGACCTTCCGGCTGGGGCTGGACGGGACGCCGCTGACCGGCAACGACCTGCAACTGCTGCTGGCCGCCTCGGCCGTGGGGCAGGCGCCGACCGCGGGGGCCGGGGCGTACGCGAGCACTCCGAGCTTCAAGTCCGGGGCCACGCTGGACGTCGAGGTCGAGGCCGCCGCGACCGCCTTCACGGCGGGCATGGCGATCCTGCGGGTCGAGATCTGGGAGTACGTGGGCTAGCCGACGGGAGGCGCCATGACCCTGCGCCGGGTCACGGTGCAGCCGGGCACAACCGCTCGGTTGCGCATCGAGGTCGAGACGGACCCCGCAGAGTCGGGCAAGGCCGGAGCCTTCGAGCTGAAGGAAGCCGTCCTTTCCCCGGCTGGCGGGAGTCCCGTCGATCTGATGTCCTTGGCCGCGCCGTGGGTTGCCCCGGCGATGATCGAGCGAGCCTATCCCACTCCGTCCGGTGGGTCCGCGTCCGTGACGGCAGACCCCACGTACTCGGCCGGCGGCGGCCCGACCGGAGAGAACGTCTATATCGTGGACGTCGACGATTCGTCCGACTTCACGGTGGCTGACATCTCCAGGGCGGCCGATCAGGGCGAGGGCGAGGGTCAAGGCTACGAGGTGCTGGAGATCCCCGACGGAACGCACCTGCACCTACACGCCAAGCAGGCCGGATTCGACATCATCGACGGCGACACCGTGGAGGGGGTCGAGGCCACTGGGGTGTACGTCGGCTACTTCGAACTGGATGTGGACGACTACCTCTCCGCCGCGGTGACGACCGCCGAACTACACATCGTGATGGTCACGGTGGCAACCGGCGATGACCCCAAGTTCAACACCGCTCAGACGCTCACCTGGACGTTCTCACTCGAGCTGGACCTCGCCGGCCGCGGCTACAAGGCGGGATGAGCCGTGACGGCCGTCCGACTGGTGGCGGGCGAAGCCGGCCGGCTGACGGTCGCTACGTCTCCAAGCATACCAGGAGAATCTGCCACGCTCACGGCGCTGTTTGGCGTTGACGGCGTGGACACAGGAGCTGACGCCGCCGGAGATCCGCTGTCTTTCCCAGTGGCTATGGACGAAGGCGCGCCAGGCGTCTATTCCGCCGAGGTGGTGCTCGCCAGCGAGGGCGTGTTCTTCGCCAGAGTGTCCGTTGGCGACGCGGAGCTCGAGGTCATTCTCGTACGTGTCAGGTCGTCGTGGGACTCCGAAGCCGATGTGGATGTGGATCAGTCCTTCACGCTGGGCGTCGTAGCTCCGGCGGAGCCATCCAGCGTCCAGGTCAGCATGTATTACCACGACGGGTCGAGTGCCGGCAAGGATTCGACAGACGTGGCGTACGTGTGGCCTCAGGCGGCGACTCCGGTTCCGAGCAACGCTGACTGCTTCTACTTCGACGATGTGCACTTCGACGAGGGCGGACGCGTGCAGGTGGCGCTCGAGGGCGACGCCGGTCCCGTCTGGAACGACGTAGTTGTCGTCCATCAGCCGGCTCAGGAGACCCCGTCGTTCTACGCGGGCTGGGCCCCCGACGCGGCGTACGCGCCGTCGGACTGGGTATCGATCGGGTACCTGCGCAGGTGGACGGGGTGGGACGTCGATGAGGTGACCGACGCCGAACTGAGGGAGCTGCGGGCGCTGGCGGTGGACACGTTCATCGACCAGACTGGGCGGTGGTACCCCGGATGGGCCGGCACCATTTACGGGCTGCGGGGTCAAGGCGACAGGCTGTACCTGCCGATGCCGGTCCTTCTCCCTCAGGACGGAGGTACGGAGCCAGTCGTCAAGTACGTCACGCCCGACGCGGCACAGGACGAGGTGGAGACGCTGACCGCTGACGACCTCATCTGGAGGGTGCGCGGCCGTCACGAGAAGCAGCCGTACGTGATGCGGCGCTACCAGGGGTGGTCCGGCGAGTACGACGTCAAGATCGCCGCTACGTTCGGCAGCGCCAGAGCCGACGGTTCCGCCGGCACACCACTGAAGGTGAAGCAGGTCATCGTGGGCCTAGTCCGGTGGCACTCGCTGTCTCATGGCGTCGGTCCAGACGACTCCGCGGATCAGGCCACGTTGAATCGCATTCAGAGCGAGACTGTCAGGTCGCGTGGCGTGAGATACAGCGATCGTGCCATCGGGTCAGGGCTCACCGGCGATGTTACGGTTGACCGGGCACTTGCCGAGATGAAGATCAACCCCGGGCCGTGGGGATACCGTCCCGGTGAGGGCATGCGGTGAGGGCGAAGCTGAGAAATCCGCAGATGGTACTCGTGCGCCCCTTGAAGGATCAGGCTGGGCGCGCAGACGCCTTTGGTGACGCTCCGCTCACGGCTTCAGGCGGCGGACAGCCACGAGAGCAGTCCTTTCGTGTTAAGATGCAGATCGAATGGGGAGGCGCCACGAACTTCGGTCCAGCGGTTCCAGGCCGACAGACCAATTACACCGCTGAAGCTCTGGTCGTAAAGCGTCACATCCCGCTAGCGCATCGCGACTGGGCGCCAGAGGGTGGTGACATCCTCGAGCTGGCATCTGGGCGTAAGCTCTACGTCGACGGTGTTGAGATGGCCTTTCCCAGGAGAATCTCGAAGAACCATCCAGATGGAGGCTGGGACGGGTGGCGCCTGCGGCTCATGGACCGATCGCCCTCGGAGTCGGCCGCGACCTCATACGAATGAGACGCGGTGGACGTCGTACGTCACACATGATAGTGTAAGGATGATGTAGCGAGAGGTGTCTGTGAGCATCGTCGACAACCCTGGACAGGCCTCGATAAACGAGCATCTGTCAGAACCCGCTGAAGACAACTGGCAAGAGTTTGTCGATAAGCTGGGTTCGGTGATGTCGTGGATTGGCGTCAATGGCTACAAGGCTCAGGTCCTGGCGGCAGAGCACGTCGCGGACATCCTTCGTAACTACCTGGCCGAGGGCGGCTACGGAGAGCTCGCCCCCTTGAGGGACGCCACGATCCAGTCGATCGGTGGCAAGTTCCGCCAGCCTTTGGCTGGTCTGGCGCGCCACATCATCGTCCTCAAGCGCCCATCCAAGCTGCCCAAGCAGGCGCACGGCGCTGGAGGTCGGTTCACCTCTGGGTTTCACCCTACGCAGATCACCTTCGAGAAGGTGGGCAACAAGGATTACGGTCAGATCGCCTTCGACCTGAACTACGGCAAGATCTGGATTCCGACTCCTAATCAGAAGCGCTACCTTCAGGCCCGAATCATCGAATCTGGCGGCGCCCCTCCTGAGCGTAAGGAGCAGGGTATCGTTGGAGTTCAGGAACCGTGGATGATGGAACCACGCCCGTTCCTGCACATCCTGACGGGCCCAGAGGCACACGCCCAGGTCGCCAAAGTCGTGGAGGGGGTGTTCTCCGGCAAGATCACCAAGCGCGATATGCGCTGGAAGAACGCTCATATCCCGTCCGACGAGGAGCCGGCCAAAACCGTCAATTACGACGATGTACAGGATTGGCTGAACGTCGGAACTGCCTCTGAATATGGCATCGAAGACATCCTCGACGCTAAGAGGTCCGGGATCGGTGAAGATGAGATCGACGATTATTTCGGTGGTGGCGGCGGCGGAAGCAGCGGAGGCTGGGACTTCTGATGATCGACGTCCTGACCGTCCGCGCCAGCAACGCCGTCACGTCCGGAGACGTCGTAAAGCGCCTCGGCATCATCTCGCTGGATGCTCCACCGACGTGGCCCGAGTCGGTCGTCGGCCAGGTGGAGTACACTCTCATCGAGCCGGCGAGCATGGTTCAGTGGATCTCTGCCGAATTCGTCGGAGTGGAGGATCAGAGTACAGACGCCGTGAGGGTGAGGTTCGTGGATGCAGACGGCGACTCGTTCTACCTCGACGAGTCGGACTTCAAGTTCAAAGCCGTGGCTGACACCACCTCATGGGATGCCGACTATTCGCGCCCTGCCGTCATGGCGTGCCTCGACCTGTGGACCAGGCAGTCCCTGCAGATCGTCGTCGGCCTGGTCAGCACCGAGAACTTCCCACGGCCACAGGTCGGAGACCTGAAGGTTGCGTTGGACCTTCCAACATGGGAGGGAGCCGCCGCACAGGCTGCGCGTCGCGTCGCCGAGGCCGTCGACCAGATCGAGCCCATCGTGGTGCACATGGAGACGCTAACCGCAGATCAGTCGCGCTGGCTGATGGGGAATCCGCACTCCGAGATCAACATGGAACTCACCGAGCTGATTCAGGCGGCGATCAACGGTCGGCACAAGAGCGCCACGTTGACCGACGGCGTGGTGGAGCTCGACGGACCAGCCGCCAAGGCAGGCGACAGCGTCCGTATCGCGGTGAAGTTCAAGCCGAGCACTTCGGTTCGGCGCATGGGTACGATTCGTGTGATCAACGAGACGCCGGCGTGGGTGCTCAGCAACCTCATCACTGAGGGCGGCCTCAACGGAGAGGTATCGCCCATCGGTGTGAATGGCATCGAGGTGCGGCGTCGCAAGCTCGACATGCAGATCACGGTCCGAGGCGTCGCCACGCGCCAGGCTGACGCTCTGTACATGAGGGCTGCGCTGCAGGAGTACTTCTCCAACGGCGTAGAGGTTGTCTTCGATTCATGCCGCAGCGTACAGGCGCAGGTGGAGGGACTCGTGGAGGTGCTTTCCGGAGGACGCCAGTCGCTGCCGGAATGCATCGGCGTCGTGCGGGTCACGATGGATGAGTACCTAGGATATAGGAGGGTGCGCAACGCCCGCCGTCAGGTAGATGACGGACAGGGCGGGACCACCACGGAACTGGTTACCAATGAGATCGAACTGACCATCGGAGGAATCGACGGAACGGTCCACCTGGACATCACCGCCGAAGACTTCGAGGAGGGCGAAACGCCCTGTCCGTTAGGAAACGGCTGCTGAAGCAGCGAAGAGATAAAAACCTTCTGGAGGTACCGCAATGTCGCTCGTCCTCATCCCCGATGGCCCCGGGACCACCATCGTCCTTCGTGACGGGTTCCAGGGACTCCCCTCGGCGCCCCGCGGGACGGGCGCCATCATGGGCCGGTTCGCCTCAGGGCCGGTCGATCACGCCGCCCTGGCGGTGACCCCGGAGGCCGCGCGCCTCATCTCGGGCGATCCCCACGACGAGTTCGAGGCCAGTCTGGCGCTCTCGGACATGTACTACTACGACTCGCCGCCGGCGCTGCTGGCGCGGGTCACCGATGGCAACGAGGTGCAGGCGCAAGCCGCGCTCGTCGATCGCAACCCCTTCCGGTCGTACCTGCACCGGACCGCCGGCTCCGATCGCGGCCTCATGGCCACGGTCAAGGCTCACAACGGCGGACGCTGGGGAGGCCGTCGCAAGGTCCTGGTCGGCAAGGTTGCTGCCATCGCCACCGACCTGATGGCCACTCAGATCGACACCGGTCTGACCATGCTCGAGGACGAGTGGGCCGACGCTCGGTTCTACCTCGAGGGCGACAGCACGTCTCCATACACCGTGGAGTACAACGACACCGCCGGCGTGCTGACCATCAAGGGCGACTTCTCGCAGGCCGCACAGGACGCCGACGGCACCGGGGCCATCGACGGCCAGTGGCGCCTGGACCTGGAGCACGACGAGGAGCTCGCCATCGTGGTCGGCCCCGACAGCGAGGCCGGCGTCGAGTTCGCCATCAAGGCCGAGCGCAAGTTCGACGGCAACGGCGACTGGGAGGTCGTGACCAGCTACGGCAACCTGGGCCTGTCGCCCAACGACAGCCGCCCGTGGGTCACCGAGATCTACAACGGTGAGGAAGAGGGCCGTCGCTACCAGATCGCCCTCGAGAACGCCGTCACCGACGCCACGGTGCCTGCCAAGCTGCCGGCCAACTTCTGCGAGATCCCCGTGGACGTCACCGACGCCACCCTCGAGTTCCAGTGGTATCGCTGGTACTACGAGACGGCAACCGGCGACTGCTACCTGGACGCCATCGCCCCGGTGGACTCCAGCGCCATCGTGCCGCACACGATCAAGCTGACCTTCACCGCTCCCACCACGGCCACGGTGACCATCGTCTGGCCGGACGGCAGTGAGACCACGCTGCCCACCGCGCTGACCCTCGACACGCCGTACACGGTGGATCACCCGCAGCTGTGCGACTTCACCGTCAACGCCGGCGGAACGCCCATGGCGATCAGCGACGTGATCTACATCGAGGTCAGCGCACTCCCGCACGACCTCTACCAGCGAGAGGCGTTCCTCTACCCGGTCGCGTGTCAGGACGACGGCGACAGCAACGTCCGGCTGCGGATCGTGAGCAACACCTACAAGACCGTCACGGTCCGCTCGGACCTGGACCTCGCGGGCGACTACAACGCGGTCGCGGCGGCCAGCCCGTCGTTCATCGGCTCGGTGGACATCACGGCCTACACCTGGGTGGTCGGCGAGACCCTCATCTTCGATCCGGACGGCACCGGCGACGTGACCTTCACGGGTACCGGCGAGGTCGGGGTCGCCGCCATCCTCGCCGCCCTGACGGCCGCGGACACCAACAACCTCTTCTCGTTCACGCAGGACGCCGCGACCGGCGGCCTGAAGGTCGAGCTCGCCCAGAGCAAGGGGAGCAAGTCCCAGATCGACTCCGGCGCCGGGACGGCCAACGCCGGGTTCGGCATTACGGACGACACGATCTACATCGGCACCGACGGTGTGCCCGCTCGCATCGAGGCCCGCTGGCCGATGTGGGGCGGCTACGACGGCATCGAGCCCGCCTCCAGCCAGTACCAGCTCGCGCTGGACCTGGACGACAGCCTGTTCAAGCGCTGGCTGATGACCAATCTCGGCCTCGTCCGTGTGGCCACTCCGGGCGTGTACGCCACCGCGGTCATTCAGGCCGCCGACGCGTTCGTCGCCAAGCAGGGGTGGATGTACATCGCGGAGTTCGACCCGAGCCTGTACGCGCTCAGCGCGCCGGGCGAAGGTGCCGTGGACAACATGACCACCAACCAGTCCGAGTCGGACTACGTGGAGCACTACTTCCCGTCCGACCTCAAGTTCTTCAACGTGGCGCGCACCAAGCTCGTGCAGCGTTCCGCGGTGGGGCTGTTCATGGGGCTCAAGTCGTGGCTGGCCAACGTCGGCGTCGACGGTGAGAAGGGGCTCCACATCGCCATGGCCAACAACAACCAGCAGGGCAAGCTCAGCCCGCGGGCGCAGGGCCTCCCGGACGATCTCGGCCGGTGGTCGCCGCCGATCGGCCTGATGAACGACAACGGCATCGTCCCCATCCTCTGGGAGGGTCCGGACATCTACGCGTACGGCAACCGGATGTACTCCAAGGGCCGCACGCGCAAGGGCCGGCGCTACACGATCACCGAGCGCGCGGTGCACTACCACGTCGCCCGGGACCTGTTCATCACCACCCGGCCGAACATCTTCAAGAGCATCTCGGCCAAGCGGCTCGGGGAGATCCTCAAGCAGCTCCGCGAGAAGATGAAGGTCTACTGGCAGGACGGATGGTTCAGCGATCACGCGGGTCCCGGCTTCGAGGACCAGTGCCAGATCGCCGTCCCCCTGTCGCTCAACCCGGCGGAGGACCTCCTCGAGGGCCTGGTGACCGGCACCGTGCAATACCGGCCGCGGCCGGCGCTCGAGGACCTCAAGCTCATCATCTCCCCGACGGAGGTGTCGAGCGAGGGCTGATCCAGAAACCGCTCAACAACGAGGAGCTGAAATACCATGGTAACCAGGACCATCCCCGACGGCGCCGGGGTCACCAATCACTTCCTGGCGTCGTTCGCACCGTGGGTGTCCGAGGCTGGGTTCACGCAGATCACCGGACTCGGCGACGAGGTCGAGGTCATCGATGGCCCCGACAAGCGTGGGTACGTCACCGGCCAGGGGTCGCGCCGCGACCTCACCGTCGTCATCCCGGCGCACGATCCCGCCGCCTCCCAGATGCACATCTGGAAGAACGCGTGCGAGAACGGGCTCCCGGGTCACAACGTGACCGGCACCATCACGCTCGCGGACGCCGGCGACAACCCGGTCTCCATCTGGGAGGTCGAGAACAGCATCTGCAAGATGGTGGAGTCGAACGACATGAACCTCGACGGGGCCGAGGTCGCGGTGGAGACCTACACGATCTCCTACGCGCGCGCCCGTCGCATCGGGCCGTAAGTCAAGCGACCACCGCACGCGCTTGGCTAGGCGGCGAGGAGGACCCAAGAGATGGGTGAGGCAGGAAAGTCAAAACTCGTCAAGTCGACACTTGGCGAGATGGTGGACGCCGGCGTTCTGCCGAGCGGCTGTCAGTTCGACCTCATGCCGGATACGGTGGAGGTCGCGCTCAGAGTCGCAGAGGCCAGCGATCCGTACAAGTGGAAGGAGAAGCTGCTTCAGGTGCTGGCCGTGACGTCATCGGTGAACGGTGAGAACATCCGCGAGAAGGGCGGGGTGGACTTCCTCGGAGGCCTGCTCGACACCGACGTGGTGTTCCTCGCTCTGGCGTGGACACACGTCATGAACGACCGTCGGATCAAGCTCAACGAGGCAATCCCGTGCCCGCAGTGCGCCTCGCCGTTCGCTGAGATCCCGCTGGACGTCATCGGGGTATCGCGCCGTGAGTCGAAGCCGTCTGGCCCGTTCCCGATGTTTGAAGTCGACGGCCTGAACGACGACATGCTTCCCACCAGCCTCAAGGGCAACACGATCCTGGTGGGAGAGCCGACGTGGATCGCCGCGCGCAAGAACATCCCGGAGAACTCGTGGGACAAGCCGGATGCGATTCGGATCTACCGTTCGCTGTGCGCGCTGTACGCCCAGAACAAGGAGGGCAAGGCGCCACGGCAGGTCTCACGCACCGAGGCGGTCAAGATCAAGATGCGAGGCGTCCACGCCATCGCCCAGTGCCTGGACGACAACGTGCCGAGCATTGACAGCTCGATGGTGATCACGTGCTCTGAGTGTGGCTCGGAGTCCGAAGTCCCTTTCGAGCAGGTAGCGGGCTGAACGTCATAGCCGATCCGCCGGTTTACCGGTTGGAGTTGGAGGACTATGCAGGGATAGCGTATCAGTTCATGACCGGCATCCCCAGCCAGGGTTCGGCGGGGTTCTGTATGATGGGGCCAGAAGAGCTCAAGAGGCAGCGCCTCACATTCGTCCGATACTGGCTGCGCAAGCTGTCGAGGGACATACAGTCAGTGAAGAGGGCTTTGGACGATATTTAGATGGCGTTTTCAATCGTCGGAAAAGTGGTTCTGTCGACCTCCAACGCGATTAGGGGGCTCGCGCAGTACCGCAAGAAGGCCAAAGCCGCCAAGATGGCGCAGGATCAGCTGGCGACACATAAGGCCGAAGACGCCATCTTGAAGGAAGCCAAAGCTGCCGAGATTAACAGCACCAAGATGCGGAAGTTGATCAATGGCAAGGGCAAGATCGTCTCAATCACCAAGGAGGAACACAACCAGCTTACAATCAGTCGCGTTGCTCTTCAGAAGAAAGCTGATGCAATTCGAGCGAGTAGGCTTCAAACTCGGCTCGAGGCAAAGGCGATGCAGCAGCAGCGCCAAAAGCGGATGATGCAGATTCGCGCTGTCAATGCCTTCACAGCGGCTCTGAAGGAGGCTCGCGGCTGGATTCGCATGTTCCGTCGGTCATCCAATAAGCCTGTCAGGATGCGCACTCAGCGCGCCGTAGCGGGCTTGAGGAAGATCGGTACTGCAGCCAGATCCGTAGGTGGTGCGCTGTCTAGTCTCGCATTTGCTGCCGGTGGCGTATTCGCCGCGCTGTCCGGGGGCAAGCTGCTGGAAGGCGCGAAGGGGATGTTCCAACGCGCGTTCGACCTGTCGCGCCAGATGGAGGATTCGAAGGTCACATTCGACATCATGCTCGGTGACGCCAAGAAGAGTCGAGCGCTCATCGAGGACATCACCGAGTTCGCCGCCAGGACTCCTTTCCAGCGGGCGGACATCATCGCTGGCTCGAGGCGTCTGCTCACGATCACTAAGCAAAATGTCGATGAGAACAAGCGGCTGTTCAAGCTCGCGTCCAACGTCGCAGCCATCAAGCCCGGCACCAAGGTGGAGGACGTGTCACGGGCATTCGTGTCTGCGGCGTTCGGCGAGTTCGAATCGCTCAAGCAGTACGGGCTGGCACTGCGCGCTGAGCAGTTCAAAGAGTTCGGGAAGCCGGGAGGAGAGGCGTACGGTAAAGCCGTATTGGAAGAGGTCGAGAAGCAGTTTACCAGTTTGACCGGCGGTCGAGACCTCGTAGAGGCATTGTCTGGCACCATCAGCGGCAAGATGTCTACCCTCAAGGACAACGTCGAGCAGATTCTGTTGGACATCGGCGACGTGCTCACCGAGCGGCTCAACATCAAGGGACTGCTCGACGACGGCATCAAGTCTCTGCAGACATTCGGCAAGATCCTCAGGGCTACGATCAAGGGAGACCTAGACGAGGCGGCCATCGGTGACACGTGGATGTTCGCACTGGCGGAGTTCATCAAACAGGCGATTGACCTGATGGTGAAGTTCAAGAATATCGCCGTAGATACTGGCAAATGGCTGCTCGGCACGTGGAACAAGATCCCAGAGGGCGTTCAGACGGCGATCCTTTGGTTCGGTGTGCTCTCTACAGCATTCGTAATTGGCAGCGCCACAATTGCCGGTGCACTGCTATCCATTGTGATCGTACTCGCAATGATCGGCGGCCAGGCGATCCTCATTGCCGGCGCAATTGCTGCGGCATTCGCCCTGATGCTGCTGCCGATCATTGCTACCGTGGCGTTTGGGTTCATGCTCTTCAGGAAGGAGGGCGAGTCCGTCGGCGAGACGATGAAGCGGCTCGGTGCCACGTTGAAGGCGTGGTTCATGCCGATGTGGGAAAAGTTCAAGGTGTTCTTGGATGCGTTCTGGAATGCCCTGGCTCATGCGTTCTTGCCCGCGTGGGAGGCGCTCGAGGAGGCGTTCGCGCGCTTGCGCCCGACCGTCGCTGAGCTGTTCGCGACCATCGCCGGGCCGGGTGGCGCGCCCACGATGGAGCAGTTAATCGTCATAGGCACGAAGTTGGGCAACGTACTCGGAACCATCCTGCTCGCTGCCGTTGACGCCGTCGTCTGGGCGATCGACAGGATGAACCTGTTCCTGAAACGAAACCGCACGTTCATCAACAGCTTCATCAGTGATGTCAAGAGGGTGTCAAAGGCGTTTTGGGACCTAATGTCTGGCACGGGAGACGCTCAGGAGAACCTCAAGGTCTTCATGCTCGGGCTGTTCGATATCGTCGTCACGCCATTCAAAGGCATCATCATCCAGCTGAGTACGATGGTGGCTGAAACTCTCATCGAGTTCAGCAATAAAATCGCGCCACTGTCAGAGAAGCTGGCCACCAAATTGCGTCAAGCCGGTGCCGGGCTCATCGAGAGTGCGGCGCAGCTCAAGACCGATGAAGGTCTCCTTGAGACTCGAGGCGAGTTCCTCAAGCCGCTCAATATTCAACTGGAGGCCGAGATCAAGACCGAACAGCCGGTCGAAGTCAACATGGATGGCGAGACTATTGCCACCGGCCTGGCTGAGACCGAGATGCGCGGCCGTAACGCAGGACGCGGCGGAGACCCGCTCACACCGGAGGAGATGGGGTTCGTCATGGAGGGCTCCAGGATTCGAACGGTAACTCTGGCTGAGGTCGCCGGGAGGAGCTGATGCATGCTGCCGTTCCCAATCTATAGCGTTCCGACGTGGATGATCATCAATGCTGACAGCTCGTTCGATCTACCGCTCATGGGACAGTTCGACCCTGACCCAACGGTAGACGGTGGTAAGCCGATCTGGGTCAAAAAGCCTGGGATCGCCGGCGGAAACCCATGGATGAAGTATGTCGGCAAGGGTCATGAGACGCTGACGTTCCTTTACCACGCCATCGCAGCCAACGTCGCAGACCTGTACCCCAGCGCTTCATGGGAGAAGCTCAACGAGCTCGCCAGCGTGGACTCGGTGCTTGGGCGCCCGCCGCGCGTCTTCTTCATTCACGGCCTGACCATCGTCGAGGGATACATCACCAATATCCCGAAGGCGAGAATGGACCATTGGGAGAATACTCGCATCGTTCGCGAGATGGGTCCAGTTCAGGTCGAGATCACCATCATCCCCAACTCGTTCGAACTTCCGGTGTCAACCAACTTCGTCCAGTGGACGGAGCATCTGTCGTTCGAGGACATCTGTCGGCGTCAGTATGGCGACGCTCGGTACGCGCACTCCGTCATGCTGTACAACCAGGGGACGAAGAAGTTCC
The DNA here is from genome assembly GCA_964530995.1 of uncultured Myxococcales bacterium. Lineage (GTDB taxonomy): Bacteria > Myxococcota_A > Polyangia > JAAYKL01 > JAAYKL01 > CAZHCG01. The sequence continues at coordinate 75,254 of CAZHCG010000001.1, read as the reverse complement.
CGGCTGAAGAGCCTGCCGATGACGCTGAGGAGGAGGACTTCACTCTCGAACTGCCTCGGCGCTACAACCCAGAGATCACCAAACTCGTCGATATCGCCCCATTCTACGACACAACAGACGCCATAGAGGGCCTGTGAGATGGTCGACGTCCTCATCGGCGACGGCACCGAGGAGGTGCACGCTCAGGTCTCTATCAAGACCGAAGGCGCCACAGACGTCGATTGGACTGGCCTCACTAGTCTGAAGCTGCGCCTCAACCTTGGGTCAGCTGATGAACTCCACCTCAACCTTCCGGCACGGCAGGATGACGACGGAGAGTGGCGCCCTGACATGCCTGTGTGGCAGGTAGGTGGCACATTGGTCATCGGGATGGGGTACGATAATGACGTCCAAGTGATTCAGAAGTTCGAGATCGTTTCAACTAGCACCAATTACCCTGAGAAGGGTGCGGCGATGATGACGGTCCGCGGAGTGTCGGACCTCGCCAGAGCCGCACGCAATAAGGAGCCCAGGACGTTCGATTCTGGCAGCGATTCGTCTATCCTCGCTGAACTCTGCGCTGAATACGGCTGGAGCAACGGCATTGAGGAGGAGCTCGCTGACCCAGCGCGTCGACTCAAAGAGGCAGGAACATCGGACCTGGAGTTCCTCAAGCTCATCGCCACAGAGGCTCGCCTCGGCGCACCACGCCTCAATTTCGACGGTGGCGGTGGAACGCTGATGATGCCTACGCCAGAGGCGACGAATGCCATGACGTTCACCAGGGGGTCTCCTACCGATAGCCCCAACTGGCGACGCCTACATCAGTTCAAGCCCAACCGCGAGGGTGGAATGACAAACACCAAGGTGTCGGTGACGTCATTCGACCCAGGACTCGGCGAATTTGTCGAGAAGGTGTTTGAACTCGACGCCTTCGGTGGAGACCCAACGTTGGTGTATGAGGGCCCGGTGGCGACGCAGGGCATTCAGTCTGAGTCTACGACCGGCGGTATGACACTGTCTGTCGTTGAACAGCGCGGGTATGGCAAGAAGGAACGACACGACGTGCTCGCCAGCGGCAGGTACAAGGATGAGGCTAGCGCCGAGGACTTAGCGCGTCGTTGGTTCGAGCTTAGGGAGAAGTTGAGCAGGTACTGCACGGCTAAGGTTGATGGGCATTACGACCTGTGGCCGTACCAAGCTGTGATACTCGAAGGAAACATGGCGGCAGTCGATAAGGGATATTGGTTGCCGTTAATGGTCGAGCACCAGCTGAGTACAGGCGGGTGGCTCACGAGCCTGAAATCCATCAGGATCGTTGAAGAGCCTGTGATGACTCCCGCCACGTGACCACCGCGACACGAGAGGAGGGCAAACGCCATGAAACGAGTCGCATTGATCTTGATGCTCATGATGGTCCCAGTCTTCGGATTGGGAAACCCTGGATGCCCCGGGGACGACGATGATGCCACGGAGCCGGTCACCGAGGAGCCTACTGCGGAGCCAGCCACCCCGGCACCGGGGGACGTGGGTGACGCGCTGATCGCTGGGTTCAACGCCGGCAAGGCGGGTATCGACGTCGCCGAGGCGCTGGGCACCATCGACAAGCCGCCGCGGTTCCACCCGTGCATGGCCGCGGACGGCGGTCGTCAGGGGTTGGACATGATGATCTCCACCGTGCCGGAGATCGTCGCCGAGGCCGAGAACCCGGACTGCGAGTTCACCGTGAAGGGTGGGCCTCTGGACTTCAGCCGGTGCATGACGATGGAAGGCAAGCCCGACCCGTGGCCGCCCACCGAGCCGGATCCCAACGCCGAGGCGGTGATCAAAGGACTCGTTCCGATCGGCGTTCTGGCGACCAAGGGGCTCATCGAGCAGAACCTACCCGAGGAGGGCGACGGCTGCATCGCGGGAAAGATCGTCATCTCGGTCCTCGGAGACGAGGACGAAGGGTTTCAGCAGCTCATGACCCAGACGGTGATCGACGCGGCCAACGGCGCTGACACCAGCGTGGTGCCCACGTTCACCGTCAAGTACTCGGGCTGCGGCCTGGACTGCGGGAACTGATCGAGTGCCTGCCCCCGCCAAGGTCCCACGCCTCACCGTGCGCGACCGCGAGCGCGCAGCTGGGCGTTTCGAAACCCGCTTCCGTAACATCGGCGGCGAGTGGGAAGAGGCTCGTGTCACCTACGCGTACGACGTAGGCGACCTTGGCGGGGGTACGGTGAGCTGGCACGGTGCCGGATTCTACGTTTGGCGCCCGAGCAGAAATTCGACCACTTGGTACTGGAAGTGGATGGGTGCGTTCGTCGCGGGGGCGAACATTCGTGTCAATTCAGAGTGTCGGAAGGCGCAGGGGATAAGCCCTCCGACGTTCGGCGAGGTCATGGAGGTCGTGGGCACGGTCATCAAGTTAGGTGCTTCGGTGGCGCCTGTGATCAAAGACTTCGTGGACAAGGACCAATGAACGAGTCGCTGAGGACCAAGATACAAGAGGTCACTGAGGCGATCGATCAGCGTAACAGGAAGTCGCGGCAGCGTATCGATCGTATTAGGCGGGTACGAGAGAGCGTTTCTATCGACCCTGACGAGGAATCGGAAGAGGATGCCGGAAGACCAGGAGAATCAGCCTTCGTCGGAGTCGAGAGATGACCGCCTTTTGGTGGATCTGCTCAACCGCCTGTTAGATCGCGACCAGTCGCGAGACGATCTGGAGCGCGAGACCGTCAAAACCGTCAGCGAACTAACCGCCGCTGTCTCAACCCACCTTAGAGTATCGTCTGAAGGTCGAATCGATATGGTCGGCAAGGTCGATCAGATATCGACAGACCACGCCACGATCAAGGGTCAGCTCGAGTCGGTATGTCGAAAGGTAGACGGGTTAACTGAGCGGGTGAACAAGCCCACGCGAGTTCCGGCTTGGGTGATTGTTGTAATTATTGTCTTAGTTGCAGCAGTTCTAGGCCTGGCTGGGCTCAACGTTTCTACCAAGTGGATTCAAGTCGAGCAGCCTGATGAGCCTACAGTAAGTTCAGATCTGACGCTATCTTGATGTTGTCATGGGTGTGGTCCGCCAGGGCCTCAGCTAGCGGGATTGCGCACTCTCCGGAGGGGCATTCCTTCGCCGTCAGGACCTGCATGGGCTTCGAACCATCCCTGAAGATGGTCGTTCCGGGCACTCCCAGCTTCCAGGCAGCCCTGTAGGCCTGGCGTACGTCACGAATTCGGGCGTCATTGGGCAGGTTGATGGTCTTGCTGACGGACATGCAGGTGAACGAGGCGATGGCCGCCTGCATGGCGACGTGCCTCTCTGGGCTGACCTCTCCGGCTGTGATCAACCACGGGTGATGGTGCCCGTTGTCGGGGGCCATGTCGTGAACGACCTCCACCTTCCCAGAGTTGTCCTTCCGATCCGTTACGAACGAGAACACCGGCTCGATGCCACTAGATACGACGATATTGCTCCCAGCGGCGCGGCTCATCAGCCACGACACGATCATTGAGATGCTCCCCGTAGGTGCGACGCTGGTGACCGCCGTGTTGCAGGCGACATCTCCCAGCAAGGCGCGTGCCATCAGGTTGTTCCAGCGCCTGACGTGGTCGGACGGGAGCCCGTACTTCATCGCCAGCCGACGGCGGCCCTCGAAGATCTCGCCCATAGCCTCGCGGTTCCACGCCGTGGGCTGTCTGCGGCCGGCCTCGGCAAGCTTGAAGCTCTCCTCCCAGGCGCTGAGTGCGATCTCGCTCATGACGCGCGCTGACTCGTAGATGGCCTCGTTGGAACCGTACGTCAGGCGCTTCATCATGAGCATCTCGGCGAGCCCCATGATGCCGATGCCCACAGTGCGGTAACAGCTCCTGCTCTTGGCGTCCACTGACTTGACCGGAGCCACGCTGTGGTCTAGCGCGTCATTGCCCCACCGACAGGCCAAGCGGGCCATGGCGCTGAGTTGGTCGTCGGTGATCGCTCGCAGGTTGAGCGATAGAAGGTTGCAGGAGCCGTCAGGCGGGTTGAGGAACTCGGAGCACGGGTTGCTCAGGCGTTCACCCATCTGTGGAACCGGGTTCCAACGCTCGTAGGTGTCTTCGAAGACGATGCCAGGATCGGCGCAGTGGTGGGCGGCGGTGTAGATGAGGTCGAGCACCTCTCTTGCCATGATGGGGCCGTGCAGCGGTCTGAGCCACGGCACCAGGGTGCGCCGCCAGAACGTGCTGTATTCGAGGTCTTTCCAGTTGTTGGGGTTCGGCTCGAGATTCCGCTTGAGTCCCTCCCACGTCGTGAGCACCACGCCGTAGCGGTAGTCGGCGTCGGGGTCATGGAACAGGAACGCGCCTTGATCGGTGTACTGGACCTTCAGCCCGGTGTTGTAACCCAGGTCTGGATCGTCGAGCGCGTCGCCGTTGAGGTTGGTCCATGGGTCATCGCCGTCGTGCGGACGGTCTTCGCTGAACCATGAGAATACCCACGGGCCGTCGACCTCTGCCGCATGCATGAGCGCGTCTGGGATGCGGATGCTCATGTTGCAGTTCTGCAGCGGCAGCATGAACTCGCCGCCTCCGATGTCGATGGGCACCTTGGCGAGAATGAATTCGACGGCATCGGGATGGCGTGCCCCGACCTGTGCCATGAGCGCCCCGCGCTCTCGACCGCCATTGGTGATGTAGCCGGTCTTCGCCTCGAGCACCCTCAGCGGGCCGCCGTGGCCGAGCACCCCGATGCCGGGCGAGTTGGTGTTGGCGATCTTGCAGCCGCGCGGCCTGATGCCGTCGAACCGGAAGCCCGCCCCGCCGCTCGCTGAGTAGACGGTGACGGCGTCGGTCTCCGCCTGGATGAACGAGTCCAGGCTATCCTGAATGTCCAGCGTGTAGCACGATCCACCGGCGAGATGGAACCGCTTGTTGCTGCCGAAGTTCCAGAGTTGCGGAGAGCCCATCATCATGCGGGCGTGAGAGAAGGCGTGGTAGTACTCGCGGCGCCTCTGGCGGTCCTTGGTCACGCCGTGAACGGCGTTCCGTATGCGGTCCTCCCAGGTCATCTCCATCGGATCGGCGTCGCAGTCGCGGTACCGAGTCGAAAACAAATTCTGCTCGTAGTCGCTGACAAAGTACCGATTGTTCACTGCCGTCGCCTCCGTTGGGTGGGGATATGTCGCTGACTTCCCTTGGGGTCACTCTATCAGTATATCAAGAAACGGTAAATCAAGCCACCCTGGCGGTGGCGACGCAGTTCTGGTCGTGTCGAGCAATTCGCATCGACTGACCTTATCAGAACGCTGCGTTAGGCGCGGCGTCGTCGTCTCTTCCGGCGGTCATCATCATGGTGATGCTGTTGACAGCAGACGTGACATCCTCATCACGATCTATTCCCAATCGATGGAGGATCTCGTACACGCGCTCGTCATCGCGCTTTCCAATCGTGGTGTACGATTCGTATTCGAGCTCTCGGTTCATGGTGACGAGCTTGAGGCTCCAGCGGATCTCCTTGGCGGTCGCCTCCAGGTACACGCTCTCGCCGAGGTCGTAGTCAGTGGGCGCGTTCATACCGCGCTTTGCGGCGAACGCAGATGCGAACTTCTTGTCGACGAGTGGCATGGGATGCACCAGGCGGCTGCCGGCGCGGATGAACGCCTTGCGCAGCGCTCCGTGCACGTTGGACCAGTCGACCGTCGACGGGTCAGCGAGGCATTGTGCCACGGCATCGGGGTTGGCTTCCAGCAGTTGCAACGCCTTCTTCTCACCGATTCCCTTCAGGCCCTTGATGTTGTCTCCGGAGTCGCCCATGACCGCCTTGGCGTGCAAGTAGCGCTCACCGTACTCGATGCCCATGACGGCAGCCTGCTGCGGCGTGATGACGACGCCTTCGAAGCTGCGACGGTGCAGGTGGATGTCTGGCGACACGAGCTGGTAGTAGTCCTTGTCGTCGGAGTACAGCATCACCTTGTGACCGTTGTCGGCGAGCTCCGTGGCAATCGTGGCCACCATGTCGTCGGCCTCGTGCATGGGTCGGTCCACGGTGTCGACCCCCAGCGCGTTGAGCAGCTCGTTCGCCTGCTGCACGACGAATCCGACCTCTTCACGATTGATGACCGAGCCTCGTCCGTGCTTGTAGTGAGGGTGCATTCCACGACGGTACGCGCGATTGTCGCGGCCGTCCCACACCACGATGATGTGGCACCCGGGCGACATCACGCGGGACAGGCTGGACAGGCTCATCATGAAGACGTGGAAGGCGGCCTTGACGCGGTATTCGGCGGTGTCCAGGTTGCGGTGCGTGGCCCATGACGTGACGGCGGCGCCGCCTCCATCGACGATGAGGACGTCGTACTGTCGATGCTCTCGCTGAGCTACCGGCTTTTTCGGGTCGGGCTCGAGTGCAGGGGCGTTGGTCATGGCGGTGGTTCTCCCTATTTGGTTGTTAGAAGTTGTCGTTCGGATTGGGCTCGGCGTCCAGGTCACTGGTGCCTTCGCCTATCATGTCGAGCAGTCGACGCTCGCTGATGATTGGGATGCCGTATTCGCGCGCCTTTTTCAGCTTGGAGGTGTTCTCATCGGGTGAGTTGCACACGACGTGCGTCACCTTGCGACTTACAGAGGACTTTACACCGCCGCCGGCGGCACGTATCATTCCCTCTACGGCCGTTCTCGATCCGGTCTTGAGTCCGAGGGTGATGCAGAAGGTCTTGCCGTTCAACGGGCCATCAGTGCGTCGTAGGCTCACGACTTCCAGGAGCGGTGCGATGACCTCGAACCACCTCTCATCGAGGAACGTTGAGATCTGCGCCGCGCGCTCTGGGCCCACACCGTCGACCTCCATCAGGTCGTGTACTGTGGCTCCTTGCAATTCGTCCGGCGGGAACCTCTCCGCGACGGCTTCCATGACGGATTTGGCGCACCCCTGGACTCCGATGGACCCGAGCAGCTCCCCCCACGTCAGTTCCGATCGCCTGTGTACCCTTGCGATCAGCCGGTTCGCCGCCGCGGACCCGAGTCGGCTGCCAGACGGCGTGGGTATGTCCTCAATCAGCGCGGAGTCCATCAGGTACAGGTGGTGAGGAAGCGTGTAGCCGGCGTTGACAAGCGCCCAACACACGCCTGGACCGAATCCATCGATGCCGAGCTCCATGCAGAACTTGCGCAACAGACCGACGGTGGTGCCGGGGCAGTCGGCGGCATCGGCAGAACACCGCAAGTATGCGCCGTCTTCCTCGAGTGGAGATCCGCACGACGGACATGACGTCGGCGGTACCCATGGCACGTCAGCCGGTGATACGATCTTCTCCACGTGCGGAATGACATCACCGCGCTTGGAGACGATGACCTTCGCGCCGATGCCGAGCCCTGGCAGTCGGCTGGCAGCTAGTTCGGCATTGAATATCGACGCGCGCTTCACTTCTGTGCCGAGCAGGCGCACGGTCTCGAACTCCAGCACTGGCGCTACGATGCCCGTGCGACCGAGCTGCTCTGCGATGCCGGTCACAGTCGTGACTGCGGACATTGCCGGGAACTTGAGCTTTGCGAGTTCTCCGTTGGCGAATTGGAAGACCACGCCATCGAGCGGGTATTGCCACTTGTCGCGAGAGTCATTGGCTCCGATGCGCGCCTTCCATGCCGTGACGGCACTGGCCCTGTGAGCCTCGATCGGGTCGAACTTCCTGGGCCCCACGCTCTCGAAGTGAAGCGCTTTCAGCTCGTCGTCTTGTGTTGGCTTCAGCGACGGGTATGTGCGGTACGGTCTGAACGTGAGCAGCACGAGTTGATGCTGGCACGCCTTAGTGTTGCGTACCATGGCCGTCACACTGCGCGTAGTCTTGTACGTGCGGTCGCCGTCGATCTCCCTCAGTTCGTTGATGGCGTTCAGATTGTTGAATGAACAGCACACCTCGCCGTAGACGTTCAGATTCGGCGTCTTCACCTTCCATGCGATACCGCGCACCAGGCGAGCGTTATTGAACACGTCTTCGCCCTCGAATCCGTCGCCTCTCAGCACGCAGTGACACAGGTTGCCATCGTCGTCGTACTGCAGTTCCAGTGCCAAGCCGTCGTATTTGAGGCTGAGGTGTCCCTCCAGCAGTGGATCGTTGTCAACGATGGCCATCCACTCCTGCTTGTTCTTGGCCACGTAGTCGATGCCTAGCATCGGGCTCTTGTGCGCGATCGTCGGCCACGGCGAACCATCTGGAGGTGGCGTCAGTGTCGATATTTTGACGCCTTGCCGCTGTGCGTGTTCCAATAGAGCGTCGTACTGTTCATCATCGAGGTCAGACTCTCCGTCGTCATAGTACGCGCGATTCGATTCCTGCAGCAGCTCAATGATGTTTTGGTCTTGTTCCATGTTTACATCATACCATAGTGGGTGTGACTGTGAAACCCTCGGTGGGCCGCCGCCGGCCGTGCGGTTCAAGCGGCGGGCGATCGGCGCCGGGCCAGTTCGTTGTACCTCGCCGGGTCTCTGATGTCTCGCATCCAGCGATTGATGTACGCCCAGCCGAACCACAGAGCCATCAACAGGTCGGTATGAGTGCTGCGCCCCGAGTGCTTCAGCTCGTAGATAAGCTCGTCGGCCAGCTCGCGCTGCTTGTCAGACCCTCCCGCTCTGATGATGACACGATTGTCCTTGAACCACGACGCTAGCCCCGGGATTCCATCCACTAGGTCGTGCTTCTCAGTGCCGGTATGGTGGTCGACAACCGGCACGCTTCCCCAGTGCTCTTCGACGCCGAACTGGAACAGGATTCCACCGCCATTGCGTTCGATGATCATGCCGATCTGGCCGGGCCGCTCTACGGTGGTCTTGGGCAGGATGCTCTCTGTCCACGAGTTGTACATCCAGTCGCGGTAGTCTTGATTGCTTGACAGGCCGCGGTCTCTGTCGATCCAGAAGACGTCGAGCTTGTCGTCCCACGTCAGACCCATGCCTATGCCGGCCATCCAGCAGCTCTTTTGGTCCTTGGGCTTGGCGCGCGCCCATGCCGGGTCCCACGACTGTAGGATGACTTGATACGGTCCGAGGTCTCCTGGCGCCTGTCGGTATCGCTCGTCTGCCATGGTGGCCAGCTTGACTGCTTCGTTGCCGGTCAGTGAGACTGACAGGACGGACCACGGTAGGACCCTGCGAGCGTTTCCTGCCAGCGGAGCCAAGTCGTCGCGCTTGGCGGCGCTCAGCCAGTCCTTCTCGAACCAGCTAGTCGAGTCATCGTGCGGCTCCTGCTGATATTCTGAGTTCCATGCCCAGTGGCCGATGCGCTGTCTGATGGTCTTGAGGGCCTCCACGGTGAAGCGGGCACCCCAGAAGCTCCTCGGTGAGACGGCGCGAGTCCTGGCACCGCACACTGGGCAGTCCATCGGCCCAGGGTTGAGCGCCGGCATGCCACAGACGTTGCAGCCGGGATCGTCCTCCAGCGCACGGAACGTCCTCTTGCGCATTGTGATGCCGCGGTGTCCGTTCATCGCCTGCCAGAGCAGCGCCATTTCACCGATCACCGTGCCGTGCAGCATGTAGATGGCGTTCGGGGTGCATGCCGGGACGACTCGATTGTCCCACCACTCCCACAGCTTGCGAGCCATGTCAGGCGATGAGAGGAACTTGTCGTCGTCTGCGTCGTCCCCCACCACCACGTCTGGTCGGTACTCGTTGTTCTTCACGCCACGCATCGACTGCATGGCGCCTCTGGCGACAACTCGGCTGTTGTTGGCTAGGACGAAGTCCTCCTGCGTCCACACCCTCCTCTCTTGCCTGGTAGCGTACTGCACTCCGAAGTCATTCACGACTAGCTCATTGACTTCGAGTTCATTTCGGATCTCTACAGAGCGCTCGATGACCTGCTTGATGGTGTTTGACAGCAGCAGCAGGCACCGACTGCGCCCCGTGAGTATGAGCCACAGCGTGATGATTTCAGCGAGCCACGTGGACTTGGCGCCGCCTCGAGGGAGAGCAGTCACCATGCCGTCAGCTCGGTGCGCGGTGCCGAGCATCAGCTCGTTTCCGAACAGGCGCCTGATCTGTTCGACCAGCAGGTAGTGCGTGTACGAACTCGGCAGCTGCCTTTCGACTATCACCCATGGCCCAGGGGCGCCACATGCCGGGCACAGCAGGATGGTGCGGTGAGGTACGGCGTTTTTGCACTCCGGGCATATGGGGTCAGTGGACACGAACCTATGGAACATGTACCGCTGGCCGAATACCCACGGCCTGTCAATGGCGTCGAGGCGTTGCAGCAGGTCAACGGCGTCGCTGAGCTTCTTCAGCTGGGTGTCAGTCAGGCGTCCGGCTCGCGCTTTCTCCAAGAGTCCGTCAAATCCACGGCGCAGGTCTGCCGTGCTGGCCAGCCCCAGCTTGTGGGCGAGCGCCTGAGTGGCGCCTTTGCGCACCTCCGGGCTTCCGCCGCGGTGGTACAGGTCCTGGGGCTCATCGATCACGGCTCGTTGACTTGCGGAATCTTGTGGACCTTGCCGACGAGGGCGAAGTCATGAATCTTGAGAGTCGGATACGGCCCAGTGACCGGCGTGGTGGGGCCGTTGACGATGGTGATCTCGATCCAGAAGTGGCGATCCTCGTTGCCGGTGTGGCTGCGGTCGATCTGGAACGGTGCCGACGCAGGGATCTGAAGTGGAACCCACGCTCCGGCCGGCGGAATCATCAGGCTGAAGTCGAAGATGTCCAGCACCAGCGGCAGAACGTTGCCATCATCCCACTGCCAGACCTGAGCGAGCAGCGTGTTCGGCGTGCCCGGGGTGTAGTTGGCCGCCGCCCAGATTCGCATCGCGGCGTATTCCACCTCGAACAGGTCCGGCGGGAAGATCGGGAATCTGAACGTGATGGAGTTGCCGAGTCCGGTGCCCGGGTGGATATGCGCCGGATCGGCGCCGCCAGACGCCACGTAGTTCAGTGACCCGCCTCCGGCCGCGGCGTTCTCGTTGGGTGCGAACGCCATCATGTAGAGCGCGTCCCAGGTCAGGTGGTCGTCCCACTCGGACCCCACGACTGGGAAGAAGCCGTTGTACGACCGGACGTCACGACCTTGGATGAGATCGTTGGCGCCGTCTGCACGGACCCTTGCGCCGCCTCCGCCGATGTTCTGGAGGATGACGTCCGTGAGCGCCGGGTCGTCGACTCGGATCAGCAGCTGGCTGCCCGCTTCTGCAGTGACTTGCTTGTGACGGCCGAGGTTCGGGTCGCCGGGGGTGTTGTTGTGCTCGACGCCGAATCCGGCCGAGTACGTGGCATACGGCGAGGTGATCACCTGGCCTGAGGTGTCCTCCGTCTCGCTCGCGACGGCCGACGCCACGGTGCCGACGAATACCCAATCGTCGTCGCTCTGCAGTGCGTTGGTGTTGGTGATCAGCGGACCGAGGATGCAGACCTTGTAGTGGGCTGGGGTTGTGCTGGGAGTGGCCTGTCCCAGGTACCCGTCACCGAACCCGTTCAGATTGATCGTCCAGGCGCCGGTAACGCCGTTTCTGACCAGCTTGGCGAAGAACGCGATAGCCACGTCCGGATCGTCAGTGGCGATCTCCACTCCGGTCTGGTCCGTGTCCAGCCACACCACACAGTCGTATGACCAGTCCGGATCGTCGTTGTTGGACGTCAGCCACTGCTGCATGCCCAGCGATGTCAATACGGCGTTGAGTCCCAGTTCCAGGTAAGTGCCGGTGTCCGTGACGACGTTCGGGTTGACGGTAAAACCGGGGACGTCCACGATGTCGCTGTACCCGCGGCTGCCATCACGTGCGATGCCTACGTCGATTGGGTAGTTGGATCGTCCGAGGTAGACGTAGTAAGTGCTGCCATCGGCATTCTCGTACGGCAGGTCTTCGAACCATGCCGGATCTTGGAGCGTGATGGTGCGCGAACCCTCGATGTCTTGTAGCAGCGAGATGCCGTCGCCACACCTCATCAGATGGCCACTGTTGCTCATGCATGGCAGGTCGCCGGTGATGGTCATGCGGCGGTCGTTGATCGCGTCGACACCCTCGGTGGTGGTGATTCCGAGCCCAGTGGTCGTGGGGTCGAGCACCGTCTCTCCGACGCTCCTTCCGACCACGTCCTCCACGTGCTCCCTCAGCGCGTTGAAGATCCAGTCCTCGAACTCCAAGGCACCGAGGATGGCCTTCGCGAAGAAGCCCTTGTATCGTCTGCCGGTGGTCATTTCGATCTCCTCATCTCATGATGAAGGCTTGCCAGATGAAGCCGTTCCACTGTCGACGTTCACCTGTGGTCGTGTTAAAGTATGTGACTCCGGTGTGTGGGTCGCCGGTCCCATCGCCGTTGGTGTCCCAGTTCTTGGACCTGAGGAACGTCAGTGCGGCGGTATCGTCCGCATGTTCCCCGAGAAATTCAAAGCTATACCGCGCCATCTGCCCCTCCTACGGGTTCACGAACGCCAGCGTATGCTTCTTCTCGACTCTGTACGCACCGCGAAGGATGACCTTGACGTTTCCGCCTGTGTCCTTGATCTCTCTGCGATGGTAGTCCTGAACCCACGCGCGCATCTGCCTCAGCCGGCCGTAGAACTCGCGCCCAGGGCTCTCGCTCTCGTGATAACGATAGTGGATCGGGATGCCGACGTACTGCCCGAGGCCGTGTGTGACGAACTCCTGATTCGGGTACGACAGCTGGGAGATGGTCATCACCTCGATCTTCTTCATGGCGTACGGCGCGCTGTTAGGTCTGAATCCGATGACGGTCGCGTCCTGAGTGGTGCGATAGTAGTTCGTGGTCATGAAGTTATTGTCGAACAGCCAGAAGCGGTCAGAGATGAAGTTGGAGCTGCCGCCGTAGTTGCTCTTGGCGATGCCGAACAGTCGCTCCTTGCTGTCCGTGCAGACCGAGGCGCCGTCCTCCCCGGCGTCGTCATGCATCGGCTCGAAGATGGCCCCGAGGATGATGGAGGTCTGGCCGTCATTGTCTCCAGTGTCGGAGAAGTGCGCGCTCAGCACCTCCTCGCTCTCGATGAGCCACATCTCGCGGACGTCAAAACGCTTGGGCACTGCCACGTACCTGGAGAAGCGCCCCGTGCCGAATGGGTCGGCGCTCTGGTGCGTCGTGAAGGCTCCGGCGCCGCCCTGCGGGTCGAGCCCCCAATGCAATGCGTCGCTACACGTACTCCCCCAGCACCAGGCGCTGTTCGTAATCTGCGTTGACAGGGCGACGACGACGCGCATGTTCGGGCACAGGGGGCTGCCTGACGGGTTGCCCTCGCCGGCCGTCCTCGGGCGGAAGATGCAGTACCCCAATGCGCCGCTGCCCTGGTCGGTGATCCAGTAGTTCGAGTAGTTGTCGACGAGGTCGATCAGCGCGTCTATATGCTGGTCCTCGCCGGTCCAGAAGTCGATCCCGTACTGCTTGAGATCCGTGCTGCGCCGCCAGTTCATGGTTGGCGGCAGGTCCGGCGGCGTGGGGACTCCGATCAGGTTGGTGAACCCGATGGTGTCTTGATGGCTGTCCTTCGACGCTCCGCGGCCCACAGCCCGGACGGTACCGCCGGCAGTTTCGTACGTAGTCCTGATCCCCCCGCGATCCCAGATGTTGATCTGACGCCCGCGACCCATGTACTTGTACGGGCTGTCGTACATGCGCATGTCGAACGTCAACCCCATGTAGTTGCCCCACGCGTCCTTGAGCGGGGTGTTCGCGCCGTTCTCCTGAGTGTCCACCGACTGCATTCGGGCCAAGCGCCGCCACGTCCAGTCCTTGTCAAAGGCGCCCATGTAGAACTGGTTGTTGCTGGTATTCGAGTGGAACATGCTGTTGCTGTAATACAGGTTCCAGAAGTTCTTGTTGATGTGGTCGTTCTGGCCGCTGGCCGCGTACCCCCACATCCGGCCGTTGCTGTCGACGCCGGACTCCTGCTCCTTCGGGTCCAGGAGGGCGCCGAAGATGAACGACTGCTGGCCGTCCTGAGTGTCGGCGCTGTCATCGCCGTGGATGCCCCAGATCTCTTCGCACGAGATGAGCCACACGCTGTCCCAGTGCGTCAGCGCGCGCGTCCTGGTGTACAGGCTGAACGTCCCGGTGCCGTACGGGTCGGTGGAGTCGTAGCTCGTGTAGGCGCCCGACCCTCCGGTTGGGTCGATGCCGATGCACATGTCGCCCCGGGTGCCTTGGCGCATCCTCGTGTCGTCAGTGAGGGTGGAGCCGATGCAGACCAGGATGCGGCAGTCAGCCACGTCCGGGTCGACGGAGTTTGGGCCGATCTCCAGGTAGCTCGCCGCGCCGCTTCCCGTCAGCACCGTCCAGTCCGTCGAGGCGTTGACCAACACTGCGATTGCGTCCAAGAAGTTGGACCACGACGTGTTGGCGCCCACGGTGACGGCGCTCGGCTCCCAGGTCAGTGTCGGTAGGGTCGTGGCAGTCATCAGAAAGGATTCTCCACGGTGATGTCGTCGCCGATCTCATCATTGGTGCTAGTTTCTTGATTCCACGTCGTCATCACGTCAGTGCCGTTCCATATGGATACGTCGAGGACCATGATGTCAGCGCTGACGATCTGGCTGAATCCGGTAACAATTTCCGTCCAGTCCCAGAGCGACACGTCCAACACGGCCGAGTCGTCGTCTGAGGCCGCGACGCTTCCGAATGAGATGATCCACCACGGGTCTGGGTCCGCCACCACCGCGTCGCAGGGAGATTGGTAGTGATCCAACACCCAGTATGGGTCTGCATCCCGTAGGGCTAGGTTCTGGTCGCATGGTGACTGGAACGATGCCATATCAGGTCTCGAACTTGAGCCCCACGTATAGGCCCTCGGCGTCCGCCATCAGTGCGTCAGCAGTGACCACCACCTTGAAGCGGCCCTCCTCGCTAAATGACAGGTCGGCGGGTGTACCGGTGAGCGTCAGTTCCGTCACGACTCCAGCCGCCAGGGTCGTGAGGTCGAAGTTCGCCCCCACGAGCATTGTGTTGCCGGTCTCCTTGTTGATGACCTCCAGGGTCAGAGCCCCAGCGCTCGGTAGCACCTCGAGGTATGCCCAGATCTTGATGCACGTCGAGTCGGCGGACACCCACGCGTGCCTCGTCGTATCGTTGCTCTGCACGAGTGGCAGGCAGAACTGGAAGGGCTCGAAGGTGGCGCCACCGCCGCCCACGTCTCCCCACGCCGCGCCGTCCCACTGGCGTCGGCTATTCGTCGAACTGCGCCAATAGCGCATTCCGGCGATGGGGTCTCCGGTGCCATCTTCGTTGGTGTCCCAGTTCATCGACCTGATGAACGTCAGAGCGGTGGCGTCGTCGACGAAAGGTCCCAGGTCCTCGAAGTTGTATCGGCTCACGGCTCTGGCACCCCCAGGCCTCCGCACAGGCCGGTATTGACGATAGCCGCCAGCCTGTCGATCGCTTCTTGGTCAGTTGTTGGAGCAGGCGCCACCCAGTCGGACGCAGCGCACGGGGACACCGGGATGCCCAGCCCGCCGCACAGGCCGGCGTTCACCGTCAAGGCGAGCCTGTTGACGGCCGACACGTGAGATGACGGCGCAGGGGCCACCCAATCGGTTGGAGAGGCCACCGCTTGAGGGATGCCCAGTCCGCCGCACAGGCCAACGTTCACCATTCCCGCTAGGTAGCACAGCGCCATAGGTACGGTGGTAGGCACGACAACCCAGCTGCTGGCGATGAACGAAGATCCTACCTTGACATACGTCCTAGATCCAGTCAATGACGACACTCGGAGGAGTCCCGTCGGGAAGTTGGCCACGTCCATGCCGTACGCCGTGCGCAGCCCGCCGGCGCTTGGGAACGCGGAGAACCACGACGATGAGTCGCCATCGACGTACACGCGCATCTTCAGCGCGGATGGGCTCGTATTGATGAGCCAGTCGAGCCGGTGGTACGTGCCGCTCAACCCGTCGCTGATGGTAAACGGGTGGCTGCCCATCAGGATGTACGTACCGCCTGATACGCGATAAAACTCCACTCCGTAGTTGCCGGAATATACGCGGATGCAGTAAGAGTCAGTGCCAGATCCCGTCATCGGGTCTGACAGCATCGCGTGTGCTTCCCAATACGATCCGGGGGTCGCGCCGCCGGTCTTGAACCAGATGGTGTGCCAGATCGTCTGATACGCCTCGTGGTCGGGCTGCAGCGTAGGGCCGGTGAGCCACTGCTGTACGGCAGCGGCGTCGATGTTAGGCCCGATGTCAAGTGCTTCGTATTCGTTGAAGACCGTGGAGCCGACCAGGCGGGTCTCTCCGGTCGATGACCATCCAGACGCTAGGCCGTCGCGCCAAGCTGTGAGAACGAAGCACGGCACGAGCTCCACCTCGTCTAGGGCCGGCATCGCTAGATTTTCGAGATGTTTTCGTACCTGACTTTCATCGTACTCTTGGCCGCTTGGACCTTGGCCTAGAACGAAGATCTGGGAAAGGTCGGAGTACGTGTCGTCCAACTCCACCAGGTCCATCGAGCTTTCGTCGAGAATGAACCTATCGAGCAGGTACGGCCTGATGATCACCGGACCGCCTGTGAGTGCGCCTGCAATCGGTCGATGAGATCTGAAAGCGCCGCGCCACGCCCTAAGCTGATTGCCTAGGATGGCAAGTCGCCGTGCCTGTGAATTGGATAGGGCCGGATTGCGTTCGATGCCCGTCAGGTTGAGCGAGCGGTTGATGTCGTTGTCGCCGCAACGTGTTGGGTTGAGGATGATCGGCAGGTAGTTCTCCATGTCGATCACCGGGTTGAGGGCGTCTGCGAGCGCGTCGGCCAGGCAGTCCAGCGCGTCCTCCGCGTCCTGATTGGTCTTCAGGCCCTTGGGGGTCCACGAGCGGGCTCGCTCTGACAGGCCCTCGCGGTCAACATCGCCGTACGGATCAGCCATGCTTCACTCCTCGACGACGTTTACGACGATGTTCACATCATCATCGTACGATGGGCTGATGATGGGAAGCTCGAACTCATCGAGATCGATCTCATCTCCAGTGTCGTATGTGCCGTAGGCGTCCGTGACGCTCACCGTCGGTACTTGCACCACGGACTTGTTCGGCACGCCCTCCCACAGCAGGCTGAACAGCAGTGCCATCGGCATCTTGCCGCCCCATGACCATCGGAATGCCTCTTTTTCATCGCGTGAATGCGGCTTGAAGAAGTCTCGAATGATTTGGTCTGCTTGACTTCTGACTCCTGTGGCGCTGGTCACGTACAGGTTGATCGTTGGCAGCATGGGCCGTGAGACAAATGACCCGAGGATGGCTTCGGTGTTCTGCGGGCCGTGCCCGCCGATGACTTCCACGCCGATCTCTACCCCGTTGAGCCACTCCTCCGCTTCCACTAGATCCGGAGTGGTGACGGAGCCGTCGTCGTCTGACTCGCTGCCCACCACAACGACTCTGTACTGCCGTGGCCCTGCTCCAGTGGTCGAGTACAGCGCTCTGGAGAACGGCTTGCGCCCGTCCTCAGTCTCGAAGGTGGCGCGGTTCTCGGCACCTCCTGTGAGGGCGGCCACGATCTCCGGCGGCGAGACGACGCTCTCTGCCCGAAGTGCGAGCTGAGGGATGACCTCGTGGCGGAACCTCAGCACGGAGTCTTTGTCAGACGCCTCCGGTTCTTCGTATCCGGACGTACCTCTTGGGAGTACCCAGTCGCGGGCTAGTCCGGTGCCGCTGATCGCCTTGATGTTGGAATCCGGGTCGAGGTCACCGGGCTGTGTGCTGCCGGTTCGATACGTCAGCTTCACCGCTTCGCCGGCGGTAGGCAACGCTCCCACGGTCCCGTCTCCGAATACGATGCCCCACCCGTCATCGACGTCCTCGCGGAAGATCGCGTGCTTTGACGACGATCCGCTATTGGAGAAGTCCTCCATGACGTACCAGTCGTAGTCGCTGCCAACCACGAGGGTTTGCTCCGGCTCGTTGACTGGCTCATCGATGGGCTCGGTTGGAACGGGCAAGTGCTGAAACGACGATCCATCAGTCCGACCGAGGGATACGGTCGACTGGTATCCCTGAGTGATGTCGCACAGGGCGTAGAAGTTCGCGTCGCCTGTCATGGAGGTGAATTCGAGCGTTTGTGGGAGCGACGCGGTGGTATCGTCGTAGTGTCGGAACTTCAGGGCGTAGCCGTACGTATCGTGCTCTGACCACCATCTTACGAAGGACAGCACGTCGGTGATGTCTAACGAGATGGAACCGTCAGCCGATAGCATGTCCGTTTCGTCCGTCCAGTCCGGTACCGGCCTCCAGTCGATGAGGACCTCGTAATCGTATGCCGAGGTGGATGGCGAGGATTGGCCCATGTACGAGACGATCGCTCTGAGCTTGCCGCCGTCCTCGTCGATGGTGGCCGTCTCCTCGGCGCCGGAGGTCTTGTGGCGCACTGTCACCGTTGTACCGATGGACTGGGCGTTGAGCTCTGGGCTCAGATAGGTGTCGACGTAGAGGTACAGCTGAGAGCCGCTGTCCGTGACAGAATCCGGCTCGCCCCACTCCTCGTTGTAGAACTCGAGAGCGAATAGCTGATCGTTCGCTGAGAACGCTTGAGCCAACGCGATGGCGACGGAATCCCACGTGAGCTCTTGGAACCCGAAGATGAGAGAGTCGCCATCGCCGAACGAGATGGGCGTCGACGGAGGAATCAGCGTAGTTGCGCTTCCGATCTGCTCGTGCCACATCCGAAAGAGCACGTCAGACGCCGTGGTGATGGCCTCATCGACAGAGAACACCGGGTCGGCAATCCCAGGTTGAACGATCTTGGTGCCGGCTTCAACGACGACCGTGTCGGCAGTCGGAGCGGCGCTGAGCTTGGCGTATGCAGGTCCCCTCGCGGGTAGCATGGGCAGCAGCGGGCGAGACACTACCTCCGTGAGTGACAGCAGCGCCCTACGGCTTGTGGCGTACTTGAGCGCGAGCTGCAGCAGCGCGTTGTTTCCCCTCCCGAGGGCGTGCTGCCCAAGGGCTCCGATCAGGCGCAGCAGCTGTACGAACGGGTCGGCCGGATCACGAACCGTATGTTGCGGAAAGTGGTGCTGCTTGAGCGTGAACAGCCGATCCATAATCGAATCGAAGTCGACCTCAGCGCTCGGCGGCCACCGTGGGTCAGTCGATTCTCTAGCCATTGACCGTCACGCTCCTCTTTTTTCGTGTTTCCAAGTCCGTGAAATTGATGGTGTACGTCTTTTCAGACTCGCCATCGTCGTCGGACTCGATGATCGCTTCAACGTGGATCATGCTTCGCAGTCGCTTGAGGGCCGCCTCGATACGAGCGCGAGTGGCCTTCTCTACTCTGAAGGTGATGTTGCCCAGGCTGAGCGAATTTTCGTTGAATGGGTTGGTCTGCAGGTCGCTGAGCGTGGCCATCACGAGGATTCGCGTGGCCTCCGCCCCCTGCACCATGGGAACTCTGCCGCTGCGAGGAGTCGGCGGCCATACCATCGTCTTCGCCATTACGAGATGCTCCCACCAGAGGCTGAGATGTTGTCAGGCGTGTCGCCATTGGAGTCGGTGCCGGAGAAGTCTCCGACGCTAAATGCGACCTCCGCGTCGCCCTGCAAGTGCTCCACGACCGCCTCCGCGATGGACAGGAACAGGGCGTCTCGGACGGCCTCCTTGTCGGCCGTGTCCATGGCGTCGAAGTCTGGGCTGTTGCCCTCCATCTTCGTCATAATGAGGTTGGCCAACGTGGCGGCGTCCATCGCCATTATTCCACCTCCCCGACTGTTGACAGGTAGGGCGGCCCGGCGCCGAGGGACACTCCAAGGTTTGTGATGAATGACGATAGATTTGTGACTGGGAACCCGAGCGCCGCCACGGCCGTCATGACCTCCGTCAGGGCGGCTAGTTCGTCCGTCATGTACGACTCGCCGAGCACCATCATCTCCGTTGTGGTGGCACCCGTTGCGTCTGTGGTCACTTTGACGATTGTGCCGATGATGCGCGTGCTGGTGGAGTCGGCCTCCATGCCCCCACCGTCGTCGTTCCTCAGCACCTGAATCTTGCCATCTGTACCGATGGCAATTCGATGGAACGTGTTGAAGTCGTCAGTGACTCCGGCGAAGAATCCATCGTCATTACTAAGGTAGATTTGCTTCTTTCCGTCGGGAGACCTGGCTCCGCACACCTTGCCGGCGTTGTCCGTCAGGAACTTCCATCCCTGAGACGTGCCAAACCATCTGAACGTCTCTGGAGCGATTCGTATGACGGTGACCTTGACGTCAGTTGCGTTATCTGGTATGGTCTCGTCGGCAGGAGGAGCTGTAGACGGCGTGATCCCGCCCCAACCGCTAATGCCGCCTGGGAATAGCGGCGGTATGGGCTCTGGGACTTCAGCGTCGCCGAACAGCTCCGGGATCTTCACAGAGATGTACCCTGGAAGCTCCGGGTCTGGCGCCTCATTGACGACGATTGCTTCGAATAGGCCCACCGACATACCAGAATACTACCACGCGACCACGCGACGGTCCACTGCCGCGATTGTCGTATGTTCGTCGCTGGTCGGCGCGGCCTAGCTCGTGCCGTGCTTGTCGGCGTCGTACGCGTTCTTGCGCATGAACGCGAGGGTCATCCCGTGAGATCCCTTGCGATTCCAGGCGATCTCGTCGTCGTTGACCATCTCCTTCGGCCAGCCGTTGTCGAGGGCTGCGTCACGGTAGTCGTTGTCCTTGGACTTCTCGGCGATGCCCAGGTGCTCGTACTTCTTGTGGCCATCCGGGATCTCGGGCTCGTCGCCCACGGGCTGCGCGGCGTCGGGGGCGGCCTCACCGGCGACCTTCTCCGCGGCGTCATCTCCGACGAGCATCGCGGCCTTCTCGACAGGGTCGTCGGTCTCCGGCGGCGGAGTCGTGATCGCGCCACTCGGCTTGGGCGCCTTCTTGCGCTTGTGGGCGCGCCCCTTGGGGTTGACCTCGTCCCACGCGTCATTGAGCAGCTTGATCCACTCGTCCTCGGTGGGCATCGGGAGGCCGGCGGACTTGACCTCATACTCGATGGTCTCGATCTTGATCTGCGGCATCGCGCGCTGCGCGACCACTCCGCCGGACTTCACGGCGCTCTCCATCCGCGGGCGGATGATGTCCATCATCTCGGCGGTCATCTCGTCCTCGAGCGGCGTGCCCTCCAGGCCCTCCGGCCAGTCGTCGCAGTCGATGGCCTGGTCGACTCGGACGGTGACCTCTTCAACGATCGGCTCGAGCTTGAACCATCGGCGCGGGTCGCCGGGAATGCGCTTCCAGCCGGGTCCGGGCATGCGCCCGCTCGTTGCGCCGCGCCGGCGGTACCCGGTCACGATCTCAGCCGTGATGGAGTCCGGTACGTTCGACCCGTGCGTCGATACCACTCGACGAATTCTGTTGTTGTGCATGACGAGTTTCATGTTCATCTCCCAGATGATGCCGTCAGGATACGGCGTCGATGACGTAGTCCGGCACGAAGCCAGACGTGAGGATGCGCTTGAATCCGCTGTCGAGCAGGTACGTGACACCATGGTCGTCGTTCGATCGGCAAACGCGACCGATGCCTTGAACGGTAAGCTGAGCGGTCTTCCATACGTACCAGGTGTCGCCCCAACGGCGGATTTTTGGGTCCTTGTTGTCCATGAGGTGACAGACGACGGGGTCCTTGCGGTGTGGCCACGGCGCCTTGCACATGGCCTGCCACCGGCAGCTGTCGCCCACGCCGTCGACGCCCTCCATCAGGCCTGGGCCGATCAGTATTGCGGTCGGTCCAAACGTACCTGACAGGAAGTCCTTGATGACAACGTCTCGATCCGACCCGCGCGGCAGTTGAACTACGGGACGTCCTCTGAGTCGCTTTCTCAGGCGATCGGATACTTGCCACGCGAGGGCATGGCTCACCGTATGGACGAGCCCCTGCTCGTGGTTGTGCTCGGCGGCGATCTCCACCAGTTCGTCGATCATGCGCGGAAGCGTTCGCTTCTTGTGCGCATACGACATCTTGCCTACGTATCGTCTGTACACCGGCCTTGAGTCCGGGTGGAACGCGGAATCGATGATGATGCTCTTGATGTTGTGGTTCGAGACGCCGGCCTCCGCCGCCAGCAGCTTGGGCGACAGGACGGTGGCCGTGGTCATGACGATCTTGCCGCCGAGTCCGGTGAGCGCCGTTGACAGTGGGGCGATTCGTAGCGGCAGGACCTCCCAGCTCTCCTCGTCGTCGGTATCGACGTTGTGGCGTATCGTGGCCCATGGCACGAGGGCACACGACTCTCCCAGCCGATCCATGGCCCACGCCTCGAACGGCACGCGGTCCTCGGGATCGAGGTCGCGCATTTCGTCTCCGTGCTGCCCCTCCATCTCGTTGACGTTCGGGACGCCGAATGCCGCCGAGTGGGCCCTGATCTTCAGCAAGTGCGCGATCACACGCTCCGGGAAGTTGTTCGGTATTTCGTCGCCAAGCCTGCCGATGAGCAGCCTCAGCCAAGGCATGAACAGGTCCGGGTCTTGTGGCGGGTCCTTGGCCGTCATGGCGCGCAGGTCGCTGAGTGTGAACTCGCACGACATGTAGTTTCGCACCCAGGATGCGGCGGTGTGCGCCTCGTCCAGACACATCAGGTCCCGCGGTCCGAAGTGGCCGCCAATGTGGGACTGAGCCATGAGGCTGGCGTAATTGTGAATGACGATCGGCGTCGCCTTGGCCTTGGCCAGGGCCCTGAAGTAAGGGCAGAGCTTGTCGCTGCACTCTTCGTGCCCCTCCCTGACCTTGGCGTTCAGGGCGCATGGCGCTGATGCCGCGGTGGTTGGGGCGATGTTGCACGAGTATGAGCCCTTTCCCTTCATGACGGCGACGCCATCCCACACTGCCAGTTGGTCCTGAAGGACCCTCTGTGGCGTCACCAGGAACGCTCGGCCTCCCTCGCGTTCGACCCACCTCGCCAGTGCGAGCAGTATGACGCTCTTGCCGACTCCGGTCGGGGCCTCGAGTGTCGCAAAGTCAACCGCTTCGCTTCCATACAGGGCCTCCCACAGCATCGGCAATGCTTCGTTCTGCTGCGGCCTCAGGGTCACCTCCGGTACCAGACTCTGCCAGTCCGGGTGCCCACCGTCACTGCCCACCTCTACCACGTTGCCTCCACTCAGTCCACTTTTGTCAGTCGAATCACTCCGCACCCGCAAACATGCCAGGGAACTTACGCCTCATCGCCCGTTCCACCGCTGCGTTGAAGTCTGCGCCAGTCTCGCCGGCGCGCTTCACTAGGTACTCCCAGTGTTGTTCCGGCCTGCCCTCGAGCACGCTGTCGAGGTCGTACGCCGGCACGCCGAGCTCCTTCATGACTTCGAAGACGGCGTCCTCTCCCATCATCTTCATGAGGAACTGCCCCACCTCGTTGCGAACGGCATTCTCGCGCGCAGAGCGGAGTTTGTCGTCCACAATGTCATCGGGAGGTCGCACCTTGCGGCATTCATTGGCCTCGAGGTGCTCTTCTAGCCAGTCTATGAATACCCGCGGAGGCATGGCGTTCAATTCGACCCTACGCCCCTGCGGGCGGTTCGCCCAGTGGGGGTACGTGTCGTCGCGGTACATGTTCGGCATGAACATGTCCCATGCGCGCGGCTCGAGCAGCGGTCGCCTCATTCCGTTGGGGTCACGGATCATGTGCTTGCGCATATTTCGAACCATGGACCACACCGTCTTCTTGAGGTCGAATGGCTCGTCCTGCAGGTCCATCTGCCAGGCGTCCTCCATCGTGAGCCCGACGTCGATGACCTGCACGTCCACGTTGTCGCCGAACCTTGGCAGGTTGGTGGCGAGGTCGTATCCGATCATGTAGCCGGCGGGGTCTGCGTCGTGCAGGCAGATGATCTTCACCATGTCACCGAGCAACTTTCGGTACTTCTGCAGTACCTCCCTGCAGGACTCGACGGCAAACCCCTTGGACCCGACGACGATGGCGTCCCACCTCTTCGTCACTTTGTACGCCTTCAGTGCGTGAGCAAAGCCCTCCTTCTCGACGAAGATAATCGTGTGCCCCTCCCACTTCTTCGGATTGTACCTGTTGACGGCGTCAGTTCCGAGCCTTAGTTCGCGGCCGGAATGTGGCTCGATGAGCGTGCCGCGCGGGTCTCGGTAGCAGACCATGCGTCCGATGGCCTGTTCGTAGAGGTCGACGTACGCGCAGAACGTGCCGTACTGCAGCGGCTTGTGGTGGTGCGCGGCCCACACGCCTCGGGTGGCGTAGTAGAGCTGTCGAATCATGATCGGCAGCCGTCCGCCCTCGGTGTTGGTGTCGATGATCTCGGGGAGGATGCGAAATAGCACGGTGCGGATCTTCTCACGCGGTGCCTGCGCCTCACGGCGCCTGCGCGCTTCGCCGGCTCGCTCCTTCCTGGCGGCGAGTGTAACCCTCTCGAGACACTCGCTGAGTGGTTCCGCGAGCCATGTGGTATCGAACGATTGCTTGCCATAGCCGGAGTATCCCGGGCTGGGACAAGTCACGTGGACGATGAGGGCTGCGGGAGTCTTCCCGACGTCGATCTGGTACGCCCTGGCGAGGTAGCTGAGCTCGGCTCTGCGCGCCGTGTGCCACGGGCCTCGCACCTTCTCGCGCCATTCGATTGAATCGAACGATGGAGATCCGTACATGACGGTGCGGTTCATCGAGAACACGGGGGTCGGCGCGCGCCTCACGCCTTCTGGCATCTGCAGCAGCGCGGCTTCTACCAGGAACGGCACCTGGTGCCCGGCCTCACAGCTGAACGTGCCACGAACGGTGTGATACTCCAGGTACGAGTTCTTGTCTCCACCCATCTCCTCCAGCGCGTCACCCAGCCGGTTGCGCCCGATGGGCGTGAACTGCACGTTCGGGCTTTGGCTGGCGTCGGCCACCTTGGATTTGATGCCGCTGGCGAACTTCACCAGAGATGTGCGATCGTCGCTGACCATGTCGCCGATCGACACTCCCTTGTGTGGGTGCTGCTTCGACTTCAGGAACTCGGACATCCAGGCGCCGAGGTCCGTGTCCGGTCTGGCGCGCACGTCCGCGGCGAGTCGGTCGGCGAACTCGTCTGTGGTGAACCACTGGACGTGCCCGCAGTCGTACCCGCCTGGCAGCGCCGGCTTGGCGCCGTCCTCGCGCGGCACCGAGTCCATCGATATGCCGTCGCGCTTGTCCTTGACCATGAATGTCACGTGCGGATTGAACCAAGTGAACACCTTCACCAGCTCGACTATCTCATCGAGGTCAGCCCCACCACGCTTCCATGGCAGCTCCGGAAGCGTTACGCTGACAGATGACCTGCCTGGGCGACCCACTTCTCGTCGCTCTACGTCCACAGACTGCCTCACCGTGTCGAGCGTCACCTCCAGAGCTATGGACGGCCCACACGGACGCTGTACCACCACCTGGCCACCCCACGTCGTAGCGATGCCGACGATTGTCATCAGAGCGTTGCCCTGAGCCCCGCGGGTAGGCAGCTTGTGGTGTCGGTTCGACCCGCCGAACTTGGTGAAGTCGAGGATGTGATCCAGCGCCTCGTCTGTGATGCCGGGACCGTTTTCGCTGACAACCAGCTCGTTCTGTTTGACGGTGATCGTCACCATCGGGTTATCGATCCCGAACTCCTCCAGCGCCGCGGTGGCGTTGTCGAGCAGCTCCTTCATCACGTACAGTGGCCATCGACCCATCGGCACACCGCACAGCTTCACCAGTTCTGCCGGCTGGAAGTTTGAGAACGTTCGGTCATCGGTATGGAACGCTCGTGCCATAGTCAATCACCAGTCATTACCCCTCCGGAGGGGAGCCCAGGGGGTGGGCGTTTTTTGTTTCTGTCCCCTTCAGTTCATTTCTGGGGCCATCGACAGGGTGGTCTAGTAGGGATGGATGCCCCCAGATCGGACCCCCTGTCGTAGGCCCCAGAAAAGTGCTTCGATCACGCGGCGATCCCCAACTCTTCCAGGATCTCCTCATGGTCGTCGTTGACCTCGCGGCGCCCGGAGATCACCCCGTCGATGCCCTCGTGCACCAGCCGGCCGGCGAGCACGCCCATCGAGTTCATCTGCGTGAACCCATAGTCGCGCGCGGCCGCGGTGACCGCTTGGGACAGACCCCACAGCGTGGTGGTCGCGCCCTCGACCTGCCGACCGCCGACGGTCTCGTCGCGTCGCACGAGCGTCTTCTTGAACGCCCCACGGTTGAGCAGCCCGTGTCGGTAGAGCTCCACTAGGCCCTCGATCACGTCGACCTCCTCGTTCATCGCCTGGGTGGAGTCGAGGAACATGCCATCGGCCCTCTCCAGGACGGTCTTCAAGCTCGTCTCGAGCTGGATCGCCATGCCGACATGCCTCTTGAACACGGTGGCAGAGTCGAGGACGTCCATCATGCCGTTCGTGCACAGCAGTCGGAAGAGCATGGCCACGAGGCTGAACGCCTTGTCGCCGAACTGCCCGTTGCCAATGCGAATGCCGGCCTTGACGCCACCGTCGACCTTCCATTCGCTGTTGTTGAACATCAGCGTGGCCTCCATGCGGGCGGCGGTCACTCGCATGCGATGGACGCGCGCGTCGACGAGGCCAGGCGTCTCGAGCATGGTCTCGACGAGCTGTACGTGCGTGAGCGGCGCGTAGTCCTTGGAGACCAGGCCACCCACGTACTCGCGCCCATCGTCACCCGCCGAGATGCGAGCGATCATGGGAGACCGCTCGTCGCGCCCCGCCGCATCGATGGCCGAGTTCAACTCGTTGACTTGGCGTGCCAGGGTGGCGCGCGCCACCCTGTATCGCTCATCGTCCGCCTTGGCGGATCTGGCGGTTCGCAGGTGGTTGGTGGTCCCCCGCAGGTCGATGTTCGAGGCGCCGGCCATGGACTTCGCCTGGTACATGGGCAGCGGGCCGGCCGGCATTCCGGCGAACTGCACCTCCAGGCTGGGTCCGGTTCCAACGAGCGCGAATCGCTCGTCCGTGACGGAGAGGTCGCGCGGCACGGGCTGGTGCCCGATGTGCTCGGCGAACTCCTCCAGTGTGATCAGGTCTCCCATCTCTTGACCTCCTATCAAGTTCATTCGTTCTGCCACGATTCCCACGCGGCTCGGTACTTCTCGATGTGTGGCTCGTCGTCCATCCAGTCCTCCATGACGCCGTGCGGCTCACGATCGAGCTCTCGACACAGCGCCACGGTCATCGCCACGGCGCTGGGGCCACGAAGGTTGAGCTTGCTGCCAACGTAGTCCACGGACAGGGGCTCGGCGTCGGGACCGCACTTGAACTGGTGGTGGGCTTCACCGCAGCTCAGCATCACAACCTGTGCGTACTTCAACCCACGCGTACCGGGTACGGGAAGCCCGGCGATCGGTATCACCAGGAACTCGTAGTTCGTCAGGTCGCCGGGCTGGAACACTACGTGCGTGGCTCTGGTGTCGATGGACGTCCTATCGTTGATGAGCATCACCACTCCCTTGGATCGCTGTCCGGTGGCTCCGGCAGGCGACCGTTGCGGCTCAACGACAGGTAGTGCGGGCCGTGCCGTGGGCCAATGGCGTTCTGTGGGAAGGCCTGCTTGAGCGACTCAGTCAGCTCGGACCCGGTGATCGCCGGGTTGCAGGCGATGAGGTACGCGGCGAGCAGCTTCTGCGTCATGCGTCGGTTCTGCTGTGCCACGGGCTTGGCGGTTCGGTTGGTCCTGGACACGGGGACCTGCGGGCCGAGCATGATCTCGCTGCCGACCTTGAACGACCACAGGACCACGCGCCCGGCCTCCTCGCGCTTGAACGTCACGAGCGAGCCGTTGGGGGTCTTGTAGATGCGCCGTGGATCGAACTGCTCTCGCACGCTGAGATCACCAGTGACGACGTCCAGGCCCTCCGCGTGGTCCTTGACCATGAGCGGCGGGCCATCGCCATCGTCTGGAACGATCGTGCCCTCCATCGGCAGTTCCTCGCCGAAGCTGAGCCCGGTGGCGGGCTCACCGTCGACGTACAGCTTCCATGACATGAGCTCATTGCCCACGTCCTTCTCGAGCTTGTAGTGGAGGTCAGCCGAGACAGACTCGGACTTCTGCTTGGCGGCGTTGCGTCGCTTCGCGGCGCGGTACTCCTGTGTCAGCTCGTCGTGACTTGCCCTCGGGTCTCGCCCGACCTTGTTGGTCGGCTCGAGGGACAAGATCCTCTCCCTCAATTCGTCTTTTCTCATCGGCAGGCCTCCCAGATGCGCGGTTCTTTGGCCAGTGGCCCTTTATCCTAGTATATCATGCCCACTCCACGTGGGGGAATAAATTTCATCTGCCAGATGTAATCAGGCCCACGACGTTTGCCAGGACCTCGTCCTTGGGGCGCGTGGCGTCGACGACATGGACGTGCGAGTCCATCCCGGCGTAGTGCCTCGCCGTCAGGTAGTAGAACTCGCGTCGCCGGCGGAACGCCTCCAGCCCGTCGGCCTCGTACGCACCCACAGATCGTTCCATCGTGATACGGTCCATGGCCACGCGCTCGTTCAGGTCCATGATGAGTATGACGTCAGGCCAGCAGTTGAATCGAGTCATGAGCTTGGCGTTGATGTTCATGACGTCATCTCGGCTCCAGCTTTCGTCGGCATTGTACGCCAGGCTGCTGATGTACGACCGGTCGGACACGACGTCGCGTCCGGCGTCGAGCTCCGGGCCAACGACGGTCTGGAACAGCTCCGCACGAGCGGCTGCGTACAGCATCGTCATGGCAGCGGCGCCGGGACGAGCCTCGGCTGACATCTTCATGAGGACCCCTTCGCGGATGTTCTCACCGAACTCCGTGTCCCCGGGCTCACGAACGCACGTAGCGCCGATGGCTCGGGCTAACGACTTGCTCAGCGTGCTCTTTCCGCTTCCGTCGATGCCTTCAACCACGATGAGACGTCCTCGCTCCACGGCTCTCTCCCTTCGAACTTCTTCATGCTGACGCCGGCGTCCATGGCCAGCTTGGCGGTGATCGTGTTGTCCTCCGACGCGTAGGCCTCTAGCCAGACGATGCTCTTGACTCCGGCTGCGCCGAGCAGCTTGATGCACTCTCGGCAAGGGAACGTCGTGACGTACGCCGTGCTTCCCCTCAGGTCACAGTGCGCGTGCGCCACAGCGTTGGCCTCAGCGTGTATGGTCCTGACGTTGCGCCCGTCGTGCAGAAGCGGGTCATGCGACGCTCCGGGAGCGCTGCCGTTGTACCCGGTGGACTTGACGTACCCCTCTCGGTCGACGATCACGCACCCAACCTTGAGCCGGCTGCATGTAGAGCGAGTGGCTGCCACAACGGCAAGCCACATGAAGTACTCGGGCCAATTGGGCCTCATCTCTCCTCCGTCGCATCCGCGGCCACGTAAACCGCGACGTCCACCTCACGATCGGACATGCACTCGCCGGACGCCACGCGCCTCAGGACGCCGGGCCACCAGTCGTGCTTGAACCACGCGGGCACTCTCTGAGCCGTCCTGGGGTGCGCCAGGGCCGCGTCCACGGCGGCTATCGCCTCCATCTGCGAGAATCGTCCCGTGACCTTCGAGCCATCGTCCTGCTGGCCCTTGGCCTGCATCAGGCCTACCGCTGGCGACGGCTTCGCCGAACTGATCAACGATTCGACCTCGGACTTTGGCATTCCAGCGCGTTGAGCGATCACCAACAGGCGACGCGCGGTGGCCAACAGCACATTGTTGGACTCACGCACCCGCTCTAGGTCGCGGTCAGTCACCAGTCCGGGATGAGCCCGTGCCGCCCACTCGCCGATTCCGAGGACAACAAGCCTCAGGTCTGGTATGTCTTGCCCAGAAGCCACGCGTACACCTTTTCGTCACACTCGTATACGACGTATGTTTCGAACCCTTTAGCGCCCTCGCCATGCGACCGCAGCGGAAGCCATAGTCTCAGCTTTCCACCATCGACTGAATCGGTTACTACGCATGCTCCACGAGTATTACGCCGACATATTTGTCGTATGTGATGGTCTTGTGCGCCGCTCAGACCGAGCTGTTTGTACGTCAAATCGTTTGGGTCGCGCTTTCGTCGATCGACCTTGAACTCCACCAACAGTATGCGGTCTGTCACCAGCAGGGCATCAGGCACGCCTCGCGTGAACTGATCGCTCAGCTTGATGAAATGCGCGCCGGCACCTTTGAGGACGTCCCTCACTCGCTGTGTTACAACGGTTTCGGGATTGGCGGCCATCTACTGTTTGACTCCCTTGTCGTTGAGGGCCGCCACTTCCATGGCGATCTTGTCACCGTAGTCGCCGAGCTCTCCGGGCTGCATGTGCTGCAGCATGGCCAGAATCAGCTTCGGCACTTGGTGGCGGTGTATCATCGCTCCCTTCCTGGTGGCGATGGGCTCGTTGGTAGGGCCGTCCTTGTACCACCACTCGCGGATGTCGATGAACTGCTGAACCTGGCCGCTGGCGCGTGTGGCAGTCGACTTGAACTGCACGCGGGTCTCGGTCACGTTGTTCTTCGGGATCGTGAGGAGGACGTCCTCCTGCCCGACGAACGGTTGATTCGCGCTCTCCCTCGCCATTACGCCGCTCTCCCTGTCTTTACTTCGTACTTGATTGCTTCGTCCCATGACCTATCGGACATTTCGGACGATGTGCCTAGCGGCACGTTTAGCCCGTGCATGAGCGTCATGCAGCTTCGGACCATGAAGTCAAGGTTCTGAGTGTTGTGCTTGTGCAGCACCTCAGCGATGATCTCATCGTGAACGATCTTAAGCCCGCGGCACTCATCCGGGGTGCGACGTCCCATGACCGGGTGCACTGAGCCTCCGCCGAGTGCCGGGCTTGCGAACAGCTCGCTGATGCGTACGAATCCGACCTTCATGACGGTGGCGGCCCATCCCTGAATGAGGCGGTTCAATCCTACGTACGACCGGTTCATTGGCAGGAAGTACCGGCGCCCGAACGGATCGAACACGTATCCACGCTCGCGTAGGCGCTGCTTGATGTGCATTTGAATCGTCTGAATTTCGGGGAACTTGGCGTAGTACCTCGCCAGATACTCGCGCCCCTCCACGATGGTCCACCCGAGCTGTCGTGCGAGCTTCCGCTTGCCCATGCCATACACGATGCCGAAGTTGATGCCCTTGCCCTTCTTTCGGTTGATGTCCAGTTCGTCTGAGACGAAAGCATGGATGTCAAACGGGTTGGCCTCCAGGTCCGCATGGCGCATGAGGTACGCTTGAGCCAACGCCATGTGAGGGTCTCGCCCGTCGACTACCTCGTAGATCATGGACAGTTCGTCTGTGATCTCCTCGTCGCTGGGCGGGCTGCCGTACCCGTTGCACAGCAGGGCGTTTCCTGAATAGTGCGCAAACCCGCGCATCTCCACCTGAGAGAGGTCCCACAGCCGCATGACGTGGTCCGGCCTCGTGATGAACATGCGGCGCACTGAAAAGTCGATGACCGGCTCGCCGGGCTCGAGCCCCAGGACCTTGGCTTCGTCGCCCTCATTTACGGGGGCGTACTCGAACATATCCAGGAGCTCTTCGAACTGATTCTCTGGCAGGTACTCTCGCAGAATGGCGTGCAGCTTGTTGGCGTTTAAGAGCATCTTGAACCGCTTCGGCACCTGCTGGCCGTTGTAGTCTCTGGATGACATGCGCCCGGATACTGTGCCAACCGTCAAGAGGCGATGAAAGATGACTGCCAACGCTGACCCGTTGCCGTCCCACCACGGGTCTGCGGCCACTGGCGTGCCGAACTGCAGCACCCTGTCGTTGAACCAGTTGATGGCCGTCTGACACTTGCGGTATACGGCCAGCATGAAGAACAGGCTCTCATGCTCTGGGACCTGTTCGGCGTAGAATCCCAACGCGTCGATGTCCAGCGAGGCGTAGTCTTTCAGGGTCTTCTTGCCGAGGCCTTCGATGGTCTTGACCTGCTCTCGATCAGGCAGCTTGTTGAAGCTGTCGGTCATGTGCTCGAGCGACGGTTGCACGCCGAATGCTTCTGAGAATATGATGCCACGCACCTGCGGTCCGCTGCCAGGGTTGATGGTGGGCATCTCGAGGTAGTTGCGAACCCAACGGCGCGATACCTCTTGAAGGGTCTCGGCGGCGAGTGCCTGTCGGGCGCACAGCGCTTTGTCGTACCTGGTGCCGCGCAGGCAGTTTATGATGGCGTTGATCGCCGCCTCGATCTCGAGCTCGTACAAGTCGTGTCGGAACCGGCGGTCCGGACCCCTGTGCCACCACCACTGTGTCGGCTCCTGGTATACGTACTCCTCCCACATCAGCCAGATGGCGAGCGTGTCTCTGGCATCATCCTGCGCGTATACGCCGGCGATGGCTGGCGGTGCCTTCCAGATGTCGCGTCCGGGCTTGAAGTTGTGCGCCTTCAGCCACGTGTCCATGTCGTTCTTGGACGTCATATCCCGATTGAGGTACTCGGCCTGAAGCCCCTTGAGGCCGATGAGCTCGCGGAATCCAACGCCCTTGTTCAGGACGCGCGCGGCAATCATGGTATCGTGGAGCTGCCCGCGCTTGGGCCACAGCACCCCCTCCGCCAGCAAGAACCCAAGCTCGAATGACAGATTGTGAACTACGACGAGCTGATCGGCTGGGCGGTTGCGCATGAAGTCAGAGAGCGGCCCAAAGACCTCTCTCGGACGCATTTGCATCCCGCCGGCATACAGCCGGTGATGCCGGCACGGGGCGTACGCTGACTTGATGGTGACGCCATCTTCAGCGAGCCACGCCAACGCGGTGCCAGCCACCTTCGCGCCGTCCTCAGGGCGCGTAGGTTCGGTGGTGGTCTCTCGTCGAGGGTCTGGGCAGGTCTCGAAGTCAAGCCCGACGCGTGGGCTCTCCGCCGCCTCTTTCAGAGCCTCCGTCCACTGCTCGAGCGTCCAACATATGCGATAGGTCTCGTGCATGCCTCTCCCAAGATCACCTACATCCTATCACGTGATTGTGCTCGTAGCCACCACGCGGGGCTTTCGCCCTGTCGCACGCAGCAGCCTCGGCCATCCGTCCCACACGTCAGGACGGCGGTGCATGGCTGCGACGAATGGCTTGATCCAGTCGACGTGGTGCTCACACGCGCCCAGGGTCTCATCGAAGATGTCTTCGAAGACACGAGAGATCTGCGGCGCTAGCGTTCCGTAAAGCGCCCGTCCCATGGGCGGAAGTTCGACCTGATTGTCCACGCCGCTGGTGTCTTTCAGGGCGCGCTCCGCGTCCTCGAAGTTGCGCTCGTATAGGTGCAGGTTGCTCGCCACGTGGCAGTACCACCCGGGCTCCGCGCCGAGGGCGGACGCGATGGCCCGCTGCACGGTGGTGAACGATAGGATGTCGTACGGCACGCCGAGGTACGCGTCGTTGGACCTCATGTACGCCGTCATGCACAGCTTACCATCGCGCATCTGGAAGTGCATGAAGATCGTGCACGGGATGTCCTTCGAGCGCCAGGAGTCGCCGTCCCACTCGGCATTTTGATTGTTGGGGTCGAGTGTGAGTCCGAGACTGTCTCTGTGGTCTCCACGCCAGTCGATGTCCATGCCATACAGCTCGAGTGGCCCAACCTGCGGTCTCCACGGGCAGCTCACCGCCTGCCTGCTGTGCCCGTCCCGCCTGAGGCTGTTCAGGACGTGGGGCATTTGACCCATGAGCCTCGGGCCGTAGGCGCCCCACAGCGTCTTGCCGTCGTCGCTGAACTTCAGCATGTTCTTGTTGAACTTGCCGATGAGCTGGGCGTCGTCGGAGCCGCTGAGAATCCAGCAGGCCTCTGCCAGGCCGAATCGGTAGTTGGCCTTGCGCGTCGGTGACAGGAAGAACGGCCTGTGCACGTCCTTCAGGACCATGACGGATGGGAGCAGCGACTCCTTGACCGCCATGCCTCTCGGGGCGGCCTCAGACTCCTGTGCTAGGCAGAACCGCAGTGCGGCCCTGCAGAGGTCGTCGCCTGTGGCGAACTCGCCGACTAGTCCTGCGGCTTGTCCTCGGTCTTGTCCTTCTTGACGGACTTGTCGCTGGAGGACTTCTTGTCGGGCTTCTTCGAGCTCTTGGAGGCCTTCCCGTAGGCCGCCGCGAACATCGGGAACCCCTTGGCGAACCCCGGGTCCTCCGACGCCTTCTTGATCTGCTCCTCCGAGAAGGTCACCGAGGTCTTCTTGACCTCCAGCTCCGCCTTGTCGCACAGGCGCTTGAACGTCGCCTGATGCGCCTCGTGCATCTCCTCGATCACGCTGAGATCGAACTTCATCTGGTGCACCTTTCTTCATGGCCCATCTCTCGTTTCACGCATTTCACGGCGTCAAAGACCTCACTGCGCCACGCCGACTCTTCGTCATAGTCCTCTTCGTCTTCGCGGTGGGGGACTCGGCGTTCGTAGGCGATGGCAGCGACGTCCAGCCACGCGCTGGCGTCACCCAACGCGATGATTGGGACATTGTTTCTAACGTGGCCAGGTGTCGCAAACTCGAACTGACGGTGCAGTCCAAGAATTCGCATCTGGTGGCAGATCCACGACGTGTTGCTGATGCCTGGCTCTGGGTCGGGCAGAGCCAGCTGGAACTTCGGGACCGGTGGCCCGAACCGATGGCGCATGCGCGCCTCGATGGACAGTTCAGTGGCGGCCTGAAGGGGGTATCCCGTCAGGTCTGCGTCGCGCCAGTGCCCGGTGAGTACTCCGCCGGTGTAGCGCCGAAAGCCGGCGGCCAACGCGCGCCAGTGAGACGTCTTCGCGCCGCTCTTCTCGTCGGGCTTGCCGCCGTCACGACCGATCATGCGCTGAAATGCGACGGCCTTGGGCACGGAGCAATGAACTAACAAGGCGCCGGCGCCTTCCAGCGTCAGGTCGAACACGCATGCCTCGCCTACGGTGATGCCTGGATCGTCTCGCACCACCGCGCCATACACCAGCTCACCCACGTGTAGCCTGTCGCACACGACTACCGTTCCAGCGTCAGAGGCTCTGACGAGGTCGCGTATGGACTCCTCGTAGTGCATCGCCGCGGACTCGCCGTCTGGAGGCGGGCCATGGTTGAATCTCACCGTGTTGCCGGGATTCAGAGACTCGATGGCGTCGGCGAGGGTGGTCTTTCCCACGCCATCTGCGCCCTCGAGCACTATGATCACGGCCTCACCTCGACGTGCCAGGCGATGTTCCTGGCGGCTTCGGGATGCTTGGTGGCGAAGATGCTCGTCAGGGTGTGCGGGCTGTGGTAGTCCACGAGTGAGTTCCACACCTCGAGTTCGGTGCTGGTAAGCATTCGAGTGATGTCGCGCAGGTTGGCGAAGGTGCCGTACTCCTGCACGACGTCGCAGCCGAGCTTCCACCACGCGCGGCGCAGCTCGGAGCGGCCCCACTCGTAGATGTGGTTCTTGGCGATGGTGCCGCCGTTGACCGGGGTGGACAGGGCGATGATCGCGGGCTTGCCTTCTCGTTCAGGCTTGCGCCGAGCGAATCCCACCAGCGCCTCGAGAAACCTCAGGCCGTCGTCCTTGTCCATGTGCTCGAGCACCTCGAAGGATACCACGAGGTCGAACGGCTCGTTCGGGACTCGACTCAGGTCCTCAACGGCGTTGCAGTGGTCGAGGATGTGGGTCTCGCACCCGGTGATGCGAGGCCGGTACTTGATGTCGTTCAGGTCAGCCGCGACGTACAACGCCGGCTTGTAGTAGGTCACGGCGGAGTGGTCGCACGTCAGGGCCCTGAAGAACGGGATCTCCTTGCCGCATCCCACGTCCATGATGCGGCCGCCGGGGCCGACGTGCTGGCGCACCAGCGTCATCGGCCACCCGTACCTCAGGCAGTGCGCGAAGTAATCGCGACCGAGTCGGTACGCGTGCTCGGTGGACAGATGGGAGCGGTCGAATCTTCCATCGTCCGTGCGCTCATGCGGAATGGCCGCCGAGCGAGTCCACTGCTCGTAGTACGGCTCGGCCTCCTCCACGGGCATGAGCATCAGCCCGTCGGTGTCGTCCGGCACCTGGTCTGCGGCGAAGACGCGCCCAGTCCTGATGCATGCCATCATCTTCTGTGATCCCATCTCGTCTCCACGGCTGCGGTGGTTGCCGTATTTAACTACCTGTAGTATATCAAGCTGTGCTACTCGGTGCCACCCTCAGGGGGTCGCGCCCCATCGCCCGAACGCGAACCCGCGGCCTCCTCCGCCGCAGCGTTCAAAGTGTCGATGGCCTTGGACACCGGATCTGACACGCTGGACCGGTCCATCGGGATCTGAGGCTCGCCGGGCAGCTTGAGCGCGTCGAGCATGGCCTGCGGGTCTTCGGCCTCGAGGATCTTGGTAACTAGCACGAGTGGGATGTCGCCCCACCACTCGGTGATCGGAGTAGTCTCGATGCCGACCGCGCGGCCGAGCAGCTGCAGCGCTCGATTCACGCTGATACCGCCCATCTGGCCGATGGACTGGACCACGCTGGAGATCTTCTCCTGCTCGTCCCACTCGGGCGAACGCACGGCAAGCCGCCAGTGCGTGATGCCCATCTCGATAAGCAGCGCGTCGAGGAATGACTCGCGGGTCATGTGGTGCGGCCTGAACCGCAAGCGGTTGGCCGTCATCCAAGCCGCGGCAGCAGTGGCGAAGTTGTAGGACTCTGAGCGGCCGAGCAGCAACCCGGGGATGCGTTCTGCGTTGGAGATCCTGGTGGACAGCGCCTCGCTGAACGTGTTATTCATCAGCTCGGACGGCAGCTTGGTGTGGAGCTCGTGCAGCACCAGCCGCCCGCGGTCGCCGGTCCTGTCCTGATCG
The DNA here is from genome assembly GCA_964530995.1 of uncultured Myxococcales bacterium. Classification (GTDB taxonomy): domain Bacteria; phylum Myxococcota_A; class Polyangia; order JAAYKL01; family JAAYKL01; genus CAZHCG01. The sequence goes on along the minus strand of CAZHCG010000001.1, from coordinate 38,687 downwards.
AACATGGAGTTGTACCCGGTCTGCTTGCTGTCGATGGGCTGCAGCTCGATGAGGACCAGGGCGCCGAGCCCCTCGCGCCCGCGCCCCAGCTCGTCGATCTTCTTCACGGCGGCGTCGGCCGTGCCGGACTCGAATGACCTGTTGGCCGCGGCAACGATCACCGAGTGCAATCCGGACTTGAGGTAGTCCAGCATCAGGCTGGCGTGCTCGTGCGACGACCTGATGGCCGTCATCTCCGCGTGCCACGCGCTGACGCCGTACGGGTACACGCCAGGAAACGGCGTCTCCCAGTGGGCAACCTCGACTGCCGGAACGGCGGTCTTGGGCAGCGCCCCACCGGTGTATCGACCGTGCGCCCACTCCTTGGTCGGTGGGGTGTGCGTGACGCCGGACGAGAACTTTCCCGTCTTGGCGTCCATGCTGCGCCAGTCGCCGTACTCCTTGAACCACATGATCGCGCCGCCGCTGGACTGGTACCTGATGCGGCGGAAGAAGCGCGGCACCTCCACCCAGACGATGGAGCCGTCGTCCAATCCCACGGGCACGGGCACCATCGTCGGCTTGCGGTCCGGCTTGGTGAACTTCCCGCCGCACGCCTCGAACCGTCCGAGCCCCTTGGGTGGCGGCGGAAGGTCGCTGTTAGCGTCCTTGATGCCACGGTGGACGATGACGCCTCCCCAGCCGATTGAGAACCTGTCGTGCTCCTCTCGGTAGAAGCCGGTGCGCAGTGACATGTCCTGCTCGCCGTGGAACGCCGTCTGGATGAACGCCTGGATTCGTTGGAACTGATCATTCACGTCGGCCGGCCAGCGATCCGGATGATCGACGTCAATGCCGCGCGTGCGCGGAATGATGTCGTAGCCGGAGCCTGCGGTCCCCTCAGCCACGGCGTGGCTGACGGCCATCAGCGCGCCGCATCGAAGCATCAGGCGCAGCGCCTCCTTGGGAGGCACGGGCTGCTTGGCCATGCCGCCGCCGAACATCTCGTCAGGATCGGTATCCTGAGCCGGCGTGCCAGGAAGTTCGCCGATCATCAGCGGGACGTCGATCACCTCTTTGTCGAGGATGATGCTCGGATTCTGTGTCACAACCGGGTTGTCGTCAGACATCAACGCCTCCGTCCACCCTATACTGCCCTGTAGCGCGCACCCTGTCCATCCCTATCAGTTCGTCGAGCTGCGAGCCTCAAGTCAACCGTTGGAACGTGGCCGGCATGGTGTGAATCACTTCCAACAGATCTTCGGGGCTAACGAGCTCTGGGTCCATGTCCGCGAAGCCAGGGATGTCTGAGTTTACGAGGAATGCCAGCACCAGTTCACTGCACACGACGGTATAGGCGTTGCCGAACGGATTCTTGACCTTCTTCTTGAATGCCCACTCGACCAGGATGGAAATGGCGTCTCCGACGAGCTGTAGGTATCCGTACTTTTGATTCAGGTGCTGTCGCTGTGTAACGTCCCATCCGTCGTTGAGTAGCTCGTCCGGCAGTTCGATGAGGTACTCCTCGACGATGATGTTGCCGCTGCCCTCGCGGTAGAACACGGGGGCCCACTGGTTGTTGGCCCCACGCTCGTCGGACTCGAAGACATACCCGGTCTCCGTGTCGCCCTGGCGGACGTAGGTGTGGCTCGTGTGGCTCTTCGTGAACCACATGATCGCTCTGGCGAGGAACGTCATCTTCTTGCTGAAACCGACGACGTACACGCTACACCCCCGTGCCTACCACCAGGTTCCTCGTCACACGGAACTGGTCGGCCAGGCGCTCTGCCGGGAACCCGAAGTGGAGGTTCCAGGTGTCGAGGCCACGGGTTGCCACAATGACGAGTGCGTACACCTCCCCGTAGTCCAGGGTCGGGGTGTCGGTGAAGATGAAGGTGCCGTCGGCGTTGTCGCTGTTCTGCGTGCCGAGGTCCACCACTAGGGTCGCGGCGCCATCGACCTCATGGATCTCGGCGGCCACGGAGTCGAAGTCCGTGACAACCTCCCCATGCTCGATCATCGTCACGCCGACCTTGAAGTTGCCGTTGATGTACTCGATCACGACGTCGGCGGCCATCGCCCCGGCGTCCTCCCAGCTCCCGCTGCCGTGAGCCGCCGACAGGACGACGTCAACCGCCGCCGGGATTGCCGTGATGGCCGCGTCCAGGTTGTCCAGCAGGGCCGCCCTGATGGTCGTGTAGCCCTGCGAGGTCATGGCGGACTGCACGTCGGCCTGGCTCAGGTCGTTGAGAGCGCCGATGGCCCCGAGGACCGTCGAGATTGCGGCGTCTAGGTTGTCCAGGGCCGCCGCCCGAAGAGCCGTGTACCCCTGGTTCGTCAGCGCGGTCTGCACGTCTGCGATGGACAGGTCGTTCAAGGAGCTGATGGCCTGGTCGAGGTTGTCCAGGAGCCCGGCCCTGACCGAGGTGTACCCCTGGGCCGTCAGGGCCGCCTGGACGCCCGCCTGATCGATGTCGTTGAGAGCCGCGATGTCAGCTCTGACGTTGCTGATCGAGTCGTCCAGGTTGGCGCTGACCAGCGGCTGCATCGCCGCGGTGTCAGTGAGGATGTCGCCGATCTCGCCGTCATGGTCCGCCTTGTCGCTGCTCCCCATGATGTTGTTCGTGGGCAGCTTGCTCTGCATCTCGTTGGTGTCTACCAGGATGTCGTCGACGACACCGTCTACGGTGGCAACGTCGTCGATAATATCCTTCGGCCACTGGTCGACCTTGATCTCCCCGCTCTGCGGCAGGTTCTCCACGGTGGTTCCGGGGGACTGCTCGACGCGCACCATGTAGGTGTCGTCTGCCGCCTCGTTGGTGATGGCCGAGGTGTCGAAGTCGTAGTAGTACAGGCCCGGGTCGTTGGTGGCGTCGAGCTCCGTCATAGCCTGACGCCTGGTGGTCCACCCAGTGGACTTGAATGTGTTGTCGTTGAAGTCGTAGTAGAAGTCGTCGCTCACCCGACGGATGGAGATGAGCAGGTCCGTGACCCCGGTGAGCGGGTCCTCTGCATCGTCGAGCGCCTGCGTCTCGATGCGCTCGGTGTCTCCGTCTATGATTCTGACGCTGCTGCCGTTCATCGCCCTACACCTCCGGCGTGCCCGCCACCAGGGGGCGCAGCTCCCACGTGTTATGATCGGGGATCACCTCGGTCAGGAGGAAGGTGTACGCGATCCGCTGAACCGCCGTGCCGACGTCTTCCCCATCCGCGGTCATCTCGGCCATGACCCGGGTGAACCCGTCGTAGGGCGCCACGTCCCCATCGCACCCGTCCACCCCGCAGACGCTCGAGATCCGCTGATGCCACGCCCCGCAGGTGGGGCACTTGCCCAGCGCCATGTCGTGGGCGATGGGGTGGTGGCCGTCCTCGATCTTGAAGAGGGTCGCGTCCTCACCGGTGACGGGGTGCTTGCACTCGACGAATGACATGGGGTTGCCCGGCTCCTCGAGGTAGCCCCACACGCACCAGATCTCGGCCCACGCGCGCCCGCGCTGAGGGTTGTGCTCGATCTCGATGTTGGCGATGGAGATGCGGTTCAGGTCCGGCACCTGCACGGGCTCGGTCAGTATGATGAACATGCGGCCTCCTGCGGGCGGCTGTGATTCAGTACGGCTCGTCGGTAAACGTCAACCGTCTGAGCCGCGATTTCGTGCCAGTCGAACTGACTGGCGCGCTGAAGGCCCAGCCGCCTGAGCTCCTCGCGCGGCTTCGGGTCGCTGAGGATCTCCAGGGCCTCCAGGATGTCTTCAACGCTGCGCGGCGGCACTATCATCGCGTACTCGACGCCGGCCTCGTCCATGACCACCTCGCCAAGGCCGTCGACTTCCGTGCTGATGAGCGGCACGCCCATCGCCATGTGCTCGAGGGCGACCAGGCCGAACGGCTCGTGGTGGCTGGGCATCAGGCCGACCGTCGCCGCGGCGTACAGGTCCTTGAGCGCTTGGCCCTGCTGGAATCCGACCCACTTGAATCGGTCCGGGAGCTCCTCGTTCATGCGCTCGAGCCGCTGGGTGACGTCCCACGAGTCACGGGCCGCCTTGGTGTTGGCGTTGATCTCGCCGGCGAGGGCGTAGAACCAGCCGTTGTCCTCGCGCTCGACGGCGTCCATGATCGTGCGGATGCCCTTCATCTCGGCGATGCGCCCGACGAACAGGCAGATGGGTCGATCCCACGGCAGTCCGTGCCGTCTGAGAGCGCTCTTGGCGTCCCCCAGCTCCGGGCTCCACCTCTGCGTATCGATGCCGTTGTAGATCACGTTGGTGTCGCGGTCCGTCATGAACAGCCGGCTTGTGAGCCGACGGTAGGCGTCCGAGCAGATGATGAACTCGTCGGTGTCGACGGCGAGGTGGCCCTCCATCTGCATCAGGTACATCTCCTGATCCTTCATCTCGCCGCTGATTCCACCGCCGTCCTCCATGAGGTACGTGATGCAGAGGTGCATCGTGCCGACCAGAGGCACTCGAAGCGCGTCCCGGGCGGCCCTGGCGACCTGGAGGGCGTTCCACTCGTGGACGTGCACGACGTCCCAGCGGCGCCCGTCGGCCAGCATCTGCGTGAGCTGGCGCAGCATCTGGATGTCGCTCATCAGTAGGCTCGACATGTCAGGACTGCGCGGCTTCCACGCCACGAGCTTGTCGCCGGGCCACTTGGTGAATCCGCGCCAGGTCGTGGGCTCGTCGCCCACGCCGCATGTCAGCAGGTCCACTTCCACATCAGACCTGCGCGCCATCGTCGCGTACAGCTCGCCGACGTGCCGGCCCATCCCGCCGAGGATGTGCTCGGGGTCCTCCTGGCAGATGGCCAGCACTCGTAGCGTCATCCCAACACCTCGACGGTCCCCCACACGTTTAGGGTCCGGTTGCCGGCGCTGTAGTTCGTGAACTCGAGCCTGAGGACGGTGTTTGGCCCGCTGGTCGTGATCCAGGCGTCCGTCAGGCTGACGTCCGCGCCGCTTGAGGAGAACACTTTGTGGGATAGGTTCAGCGCCGAGGCGGCCTTGCTATATATCGCTCCGTAGGCAGTAGCCGCTGTAGTCCCTCTGCCGCCGATGGACGCGCAAGTGGCGTCGAAGTACTGGGACCTGCCGGTGATGCCGGTGACCCCAGCCTTGAGCGACCCTTCGCCCACGGTCCTGACGGAGCGCAGGTCGAACAGCACCACGTCAGCCGCCCACGGCAGGATGATGTCAATGGTTCCTGGGCCGAATGGCATTGGGGCGATGACAGTCGTGGTGTCGCTGAACTCCACGAATGTGGGCTGCTCGTGGTGGTCGTTCGCGTTGACGTTGACCAGACCGGCGTGGCCGCCCGGGTGCATCCTGTGGCTCTGGGTCCTCACTTGACTGCCACCGATCCGTAGCAGCTGAGATTCCTGTTTGAGGCGGCCTGGTTGTAGAACTCGAGGACGAATTCATCGTCATCGATGTACGCGTCACGGAGGTAGATGCTCGGGCCGAACATCCACGATCTGCTCAGGAACGAGTCGCCGTGCAGGCGCGAGTACCCGCCCATGTACGCCGAGTAGTATCCGCCGCCTCCGTACGGTTCCATGCCGATCCCGGAGCACTGTCCCGAGCTCGGCCCTCCGACGAAGAAGAGGCCATTATGCCCTTGAACCGACATTTGCTTGTAGCCGCGCAGAATGCCTCGGGACGTCTGATGTCCCGACCTTCCCAGCGCGGTGCGGTGCTCGTAGGCGCCCGGCGCGATGGACGTCGAGTTGATGATGATGCGAAACTCCTGACCGCGTGGGTGGTGGTCGTGCTCCGTCTGGACCAGGATGTCGGCGTGGTCCGTCGTGTTCCTTTTGACCGACGTCCTCATCGCATCACCGCCTGCCCCTCGACCCACAGGAACGCGGAGCCGCCAAAGTAGTTGTGGAACCTGAGCCGCAGTGTGCTGCCGGTGATCCATGCGTCCAGCAGGGCGATGTACCTTTGTGTCAGTCCGGTGGCGGAGTCGAAGATCTTGTGGCTGAGCCACGCGTCGCCCTGCGGCTTCGAGTAGTGGCCGGCGTACACCTTCTTGAAGTTCGAGTCCCTAACGCTGTGGGACCTGGCGTCCGCGGAGTCCGTAGTGACGACCACCTCGGCGCACTCCTGCCACAGCACCCCTGATCCGGACATCGTGCGTGGGCCCTCCAGGTACACCCTGCCGTAGGTGTACCCCGTGCGCCCGAGGTCGATGTCGAGGTCGTACGTGGTACCGGGCGGCAGGCTCTGTGTGCCGGTGCTGCTGATCGAGAACGACTCCGGTCGGTTGTGGTGGTCGTGTGGCAGCGGGTTGGAGCCCGCGTGCTTCTTCCCGTCGGTGGCTGGCGTCGTCCTCACGTGACTACCACCTTCGTCACCACACCGCTGGCGTGAGTGTAGGTCTTCGTCTGAGCCGCGGAGTCGGCCAGCCTGGTTGCGACCTCAGTGTCGAGGAAGCCGCTGCCGTCGTAGCTGAACTCCACGCGGTAGAGCTCCGTGCCGCCGTCCACGTCGAAATAGCTGATGCGCGTCAGGTCTAGGCCGGTGTACGTGAACTCCTTGGACAGGGTGCCCTTCGTCCACTGAAGCATGATCTCCAGGAACACGCTGAGGTCCATCGGAGTCGGCGCGCCTCCTCCGCCGGGACAGGACCCCGGGGGCGGCTTGAGGACTACGACGTCGCCGGTGCTCATTTGCCGATCCCCCTGTACTGACCCGCACCCTCGCCAGCCTCGCCGGAGATCTTCACCGAGATGTCGTCACCAGCGTCTGCTGTGTCCTTGGCCCGCACGTACAGGCCGTTAGGCGCGTTGAAGGTCGGCTTGTATCCGCACCCCCACACGTTGGACGCCCCCGCGCCGTTCATGCCCTGAAATTCGACCTCCATCAGGATGTCGGTGAAGTCCTTATTGGCTGATACCTCCACAGTGATGTCGCCGCTGCTGGAGCCTAGGCGAGTGACGGACATGCGGCGCACGTCGCCGTAGATGGGCATGGTGTCGAGAGGGACTCCGGTGCCGTATGCCGCGGTGAGCCCCTGTATGACGATCTGGTCGTTCCAGACGTCCATGCCCTATCCGTCGATTGGAGTTGACTCGTCGCGACGCGTGGTGACCGCTCGGATCCCGTGGTTGAGGTCGTCTTCGTTGATGGTGTCGCCCTTCCTCGCGATCATGCGGTTCGCGGCAGATGTGACCGCCGCCCTCAGGTCATCGAATGACCATCCATCGGAGCTCTGCGCCATGGTGGTGAGCGCGTCCATGCCGACTCCGTCCTCGTTGAGCAGCCGCTCCAGGTACCTGAGCCGATGCTCCGCAGTCGGAAGCGGAAACTTGACGATCTGGTCGAAGCGCCGCATCATGGGAGTGGACGGGTCGTTGTTGAACGTCTGCTTGAACGGGTTGGTCGAGTTGGACGTGGCGATGACGATCACTCCGTCCATGCCGCTCATGCCGGAGAACGCCGTCAGCAGGGTGTGAGCCGTGATGCCGGTCTTGTTGTCGCCGCCGAACACCTTGTCGATGTCGTCCAGGACCAGCAAGCACGGCGCCCGACGACCGGCGTACGACAGGCACATGCTGAAGTCTCGGCCGTCAGCCAACTTGTCCGTGAAGTCGAACGAGATGGCAGGCATACCGAGGCTGGTGGCGGCCCATCTCGCAAGGGACGTCTTGCCGGTGCCCGGCGGGCCATCCAGCAGGTACTTGCGAGACCACGGCAGGCTGCGCTTGACGTACCAGTCCCGCCGGCTCAGGAACCCGGTGATGTCGTCCGGAAACTCGCGAAGCACTCGGTCATCGAGAATCAGCCCGTCCAAGCTCATGGGAGAGATCGGAACATCGGGACCGTTGTAAACGCGCATGACCTGGCGTCGAACGTCGAAAGAGCGGTCGGCGGCGTGCGCGGCGTGCACGATCGCCATCCACTCGGGCAACTGGGCCTTGGGGACAAGGGCGACCATCTGCACCCACTCGGCCCCGCTCATCATCATCTCCTTGCGGACCGGCACCACGAAGGCCTCGGGGCCCTCGTTGGCATTGACGCGCGGGTTGATGCGCACGCGCATCGCACACCCATCCAGGACGGCGGCGCCTCCCCGCATGGACACGCCGGGGGACATGACGTGCTTGATCGCGATGGGCGGCGCGAGCGACCGGAAGGCCTCGCGAGCCTTGCCGTACTTGTCCGGGTCCTCGAAGGCCGAGAAGAGCGACGCGATCTGGTCGTCGCCCGCCACCACCATCCATCGGATGGCGGCGTCACAGTCGGTGAAGACGATGTGCGACTCGTCCAGGGCCACCGGCATTCCGAGGCTCTGCAGCACTCCCATGATCGCGTCGCGTGAGTACTGGTTCCTCTTCATGGTCGTAGCGAGAAAGCCCTGCTGAGTCGGCTTCGTATCGAACATTTGACCAGCTCCAGAGTTACACCGTAATATAGTACCGTATATCACGAATGTTCGACTTTGTCCTTTAGCGTGGCTTCGTGCCGTCTCGCTCGCACAGTCTCGCGAACGAGCATAGGGTGCACTGACTGGCATTCGTAGTGGGTTCGAACTTGCTCTCTATTGGCACGTTCTTGTCGAGGTCGCCGTCATTCAGCCGGCCTGCCAACGAGTCCCTGAACCTTGCGACGCGCTCTCCCACCGATTTGGCGGCGGCGTCTGGGTCGATGTTGTGTCGCACCACGTTGGTGGACTCGTCGCCGAGGTAGGCGTCGAACGCGGACACGCGCCTCCATCCCACGGAGTGAGCCCACACGGTGTAAAGCTCGAGCTGTTGTACGTCCGAGTCTCGAGGTTTGCCGGTCTTCCAGTCGATGACCGAACAGTCTCGGCTCTCCTTCGGCGACCTCATGAGGAGGTCGACTTTGAGGAACATCGTGACCCCGCGAATCTCAGTCCTGACGAGCTCCTCCACGGCCACGATGCGATCGCTGGCTGATATGGCGCGCTCGAACAGGTTGGTGCCCGCGAAGTCTCCGTCCCATTTGTCACCATCGGCGCAGAGGGCGGCGATGCGCGACCTGACCCTGTTGCGGAATTGGGACTCGTCGAAGGGGAGGCCATGGGTTACCTCGACGAGTTGTATCCGCTGCTTTGGGTTGCCGGTTCGTTGCGTCCTGGCCTGCCGGAGCCCGACGTCGATCTCGCCGGCCGCCCTTCGGCTCAAGGCCGTGGCCAGGCCGCGCATGCCGCCAGACGACTGCAGGAATCCCCGCTGTCGCCTCGCGCTCTTGAGCGCGTGTTCTGCCGAGCCGTGCACCAGCTTGCCGGCCCACTGAGAGCCGGTCGAGGCGTGCTTCGCTACGTAGGCCTCCTCTGCGTCTCGACTGGCGGGAGGGCGCTTGCCGTACCACCACCCGTTCCACATGCGATATACGCCGTAGAAGTACTGCCTCGCACACGCGTCGAGCATGTTGGCGCGTGAGTCGCTGTATGACGCCTCGTTCTTCAGGGCCATGTTCTAGTCCTCGTCGTCGGTGACCTCGTAGGCGTCCTGGTTCTCCTCGTCCTCGTCCTCGAGGTCTTCCTCGCTGACCTCGTCCTCTCCGTAGTCGTCGTCCGGGATCATCTCCAGGGCGATGTTAAGGATGGTGGTGAGGGACGCGGCGTCTCCGGCCAGGCGGTTGATGACCGCTTGGACCACGTCAGCGACGTTCATTCCGGACCTCTCCACGATGGACTTGACCACGAACGCGGCGTCAGCCTCGTCCGGGATGGGGGTCACTCCGGGCGGAGTGGGCACTCCGTCGGGGAACATCGTCAGGACCGGCTTGCTGGCTCCCAGCGCCGTGCCGACGTCCATGAACGCCTGGAAGGCGGCCGCCTGGTCCTCCGCGATGAGGAGCGCCAGCGAGCTGCCCTGGAACGCGGCCACTCGGCCGGCGGGGTCGTTGTCCGGCGGGACGATCGCCGTGATGCCGCAGAGCCGCAGCATGCGCATGACACGCGCGCTCTTCTCGCCGCCGTCGTACGCTGGGACTGCGATGCACGTGGCCTGCTTGCGAGAGCGCTTCTTGCCGCCCTTCTTGGCGCTCTTCTTGCGTTCGGCGTACTCGATGGGAAGGTCGGGGTGCTTCTCCTTGAACCACGCCCGGCGCTCTTCGATGCTCGGCGTCATCTTCGGCACGCTGGTGCGCTTGCGCCAGTCGATCAGCTCAGCGACGACGTTGGGCTCGGCGTCCGTCTTGTTCGCCAGGGCATCCCAGATGACCCGTCCCACGAAGGCGGCGTTGTGCGTGCAGAGGCCCTTGCCGACCTCGGCGTAGCCGTTGCCACCGTTGGGGAACTCGTAGTCCATCGGGAATCCCTGCGCCGCGGCGCACTCCCTGACGGTCAGCCAGCGGTCCTTCTCCGGGTGGACGATGCTGGCGCCGCCGATGATGACCGGACAGGTGCGGTCCATGCGCCCACGCACGCGCGTCGCGCCGGGGCGACCGGTGCCCTTCCACGGCTGACCGTTCGGCCTGTAGTGCTCGTAGAGCACGGGGTCAGGCACGTCTCCGAGGTACCCGCCAGGCGGCACGAACGGAAGGATGGCGTCCAGTGCGCCGGTGGACTGGTAGTCCGCCTCGTGGTTCGGGAGCCGTCCCAACTCCGCCTGAGCGTCGTCCACGATCTGGAGCACGTCGCCCAGCGTCCGGCAGGCCTTGCGGTCGGCGGGCTCCCTCTCGTACACTCCCTCGAAGTCCAGCGCGTACTTGCTGGCGATGAAGTGGAAGCGGTTGCGGTTCTGGAACCCGCCGTGAAGCGCGGCGGTGGTCAGGAACGAGTAGGTCCTGTACCCATGCTCCGCGGCGGCAGCTGCCATCGAGTTGATGAACTGCGGCTCGCGGTCCCAGATGCCGGGCACGAGCTCCCAGACGAACACCTTGGGCTTCAGCCGAAGCGCCAGGCGGTGCACGCAGTACTCCAGGTAGCACATGACCGGATCGGACAGCCCGCGCTGCAGTCCGGTCTGCGCGAACGCCGAGTAGGGCGGGTTCATGTGGAGGACGTCGGGCACGAGCTCCTCCTCGAGCAGCTCGTCCACGGCGTTCATCCACGTCGTGTGGTTGCCGTGCCGGTTCTTGTGCTCGTACGCGTCGTCGAGCGGCGCCACAGCCACTGGCCATCGCTGGCTGGCGGTCCCAGCTCCGACGTCCAGGTCCGGCAGTTCCAGGTGGCCGACGACGTCGAAGCCGGCCTCCTCCATCCCGAAGCTGAAGCCGCCCGCGAAGACGCAGGCTCCCAGCGCGGTCAGGTTCTCACTCTCGCCAATCCTGCGCTTGATCTCATCGAGCGCAAGTCTTGGCTCCCCGTAGTTTCTCGGCATTTTGGGCCTCCCATCTCTTGGTCCATGAATACATTATACCATGCCCCCCATGCGGTGGGGGGACTGTTTCATCGGCGCATGCCGTATGACTCCGGCGGGTCCTCTCTGTGGCGTCCTCGGTACCACTCGAACAGTTCCTCGCGGGTCATGGACATATTGAGCTTCTTCGCCCTGCTGCGCCAGTCCACGGCGTGCAGCTTGCGATCCACATCTGCCGGCTGTCCGGCCTTCAGTCCGTCCATGATGGCAACGCCTAGGAACCTCGCGTTGTGAGTGCACAGCCCGCGTCCGATCTCCTGGTACGCCTTGCTGCCGCGGCTGAAGGCGTAATCGGTGGGGAACCCCATGATCGTAGCCTTCTCGCGTGGGGTCAGGTAGCGGTCTTCGACGGGGTGGAATATGGTATGCCCTCCCAGCACGTTAGGGCTGGGACGATCGAGTCGGCCACGAGTGTGCGAAAACCCGGGTCGCCCGGAGCCAGACCATGGGCGGCCACGTGGGCGATAGTGCTCGTGCATGATCTCATCGGGCAGGTTGCCGAGGTGCATGCCCGGGGCGCAGTACGGGATGATGTCCGCGAAGGCGCCGTGGTAGGTGTTCTTGTCGTTCGGTAGCGGCCCATGCATCTCCCTCGCGTGGCTGACGGACGCCAGGGCGTCGCCGAGCGTGAGGACGCCCTTGTGGCTGTCCCAGTCCGCGGCGTACGAGGCCTCGAAATCCAGCTCGACTCTGGATGCCACGAAGTGGAACCGGCGCCTGTCCATGTACCCACCGTGCAGTGCCGAGCTGGTCAGAAACGCCCAGCACTTGTAGCCGAGCCTGCCAGCCCTGAACGTCATGGCCTCGAGCCACGACCTGTCTTTGCCGTAGATGCCTGGCACGAGTTCCCACGCCCACACCTCCGGTTGCACGCGCATCGCCCACTCGACGCACCATCGCAGGTAGCACATGCGGTCGTCTGATGTACCCTGGTGCTTGCCCGTTCCGGCGTATGCGACACACGGTGGGTTCATGAACAGGACGTGCGGCTGGTCCATGCCATTGCCGAACGGGGCTACCCACTCCTCGAGCGACCCAATGAATACAGGCCAGCGTTGACGCGACACATCGGCTCCTAGGTCGAGCCCAGGGAATTCGAAATGTCCGGCCACGTCGAATCCGGCCTGCTCCATGCCGAAGCTGAATCCTCCAGCGAAGATGCACGCGCCTACGGCATCGAATTTGTCTGCCGTCGCCATGTTGACGCCGATCTGCTCGAGCTGTTCCTCATTGCCGAGCGCCCTGTACCCCTCAGTACCCATCGTCTTGCCTCCCGTGGTTGATGTCGTTCTTGTGCACGAACGCGGAGTAAAAGGTCTGCTCGTCACACCCTGGAATCGCGGCGGCAGCGGCATACATGTGAGGAACGATCTCGTCGAACACGAATCCAGGCGCGACAGGGTACTTGTCGAGGCGGTCTCTGAACCCGACCATTGAAGAGCGGTAAGTCTCGGCCACTCCGGCGATCTGAGCGCGCAGGCAGTTGATGCGCGAGGCCACCGCCTTCTCGGCATCCGTACCGTGCGCCCATTCGTGATAGCCGTACTTGAACTCCATGTCTTCGCTGTTGCCACCGGACCAGAGCATGGTGCCCTTCTGCCACGCCAGGAACATATTGAGCGTGGGAAGCTGCAGGTTCTGGCGGCATGCGCACACTGCGGCGGCGACGAGGTCCGGATGTGGCTGCCCGCCGGCGAAGGCGTAGGCGTTCCAGACGTAGTGTGCCACGTCTACGAGCTCCATGAGGACCTCGCCGTCGTCCATCGGGTCAGGGTTGAGCTTGTGGCCCTTCCAGCCGCCCTCGACTAGGTCCCACGCTTCGCTGGCCTCCTGCAGGGCAAGGTCGAGCATCCACACCACCTTACGTGGATCACACTTCGGATTTGGGCCGTAATCCTTGATGGAGTCGTCCCAGGTTCCGACGCGCTTTTGAAACTTTATCTGGCGTTGAATCATGTCCTGCTGTGGGTCGCAGTCGCAGTCGATGATAGCAAACGCCGTCTCAGCGCATTTCTGCACTCTCATCGGTTTCTCTTCTTTGATTTCTGGGCCGCTTTGCGGCGTTTTCGTCGACGTCGTTTCTCAGACGCACTGAGCTTTTTTCCACGGTCTGACTTCGGGCGCACCACCTTCACCTCGCGTTTGGGCTCAGGTCGCTCTCCGCCGTAGGTCTTCGTCCTGGTCTTTGGCTTCAGAATGCGCTTCTTGAGGGCGGACGAGTCAATGACGCCAGTGAGCGTCGAATGGGACTTGACTCGCTTTCTATGCGCCGCGAGCGCCCCGCCGAGTGACTCCCTCAAAGCGGTGGACAGGGGGTCGTTCCTCGGCGAGGCGCTCTGGCCGGTATGGCCGGTATGGCCGTCAGCGCCGATGAACTACTCCTTGGACTTGTCCTTGGCGTCGTCCTTGCTCTTCTTCTTGGGCTCGGCCGGGGCCGGGGCGGTGGTCTCCACCCGCGCCTCGCGGTCCTCCATCTGGGACATGAGGTCGGCGGGGATGGCCTTCATCCGCTCCTCGTGGGAGCCGTCGGCGCGCAGGTAGTACTTGCGGGCCACGGTGGCGGCGACCACCCAGGCCAACGGCTGCTCGACGCCGAGGCGGCCGGGCTCACCCTGCTTGGTCGGGCGGTAGCAGTTGAGGTAGTAGGGCACGTGCCGGTCCGCCTGCTGGACGAACTTGCCGGCCTTGTCGCCGATGCCCATCTCGCGGCACACGGCCTTGACGCGGCTGGCGAACTGCCCGTTGGTCTGCAGGGGGCCGGGGCCGCCGTCGCCGCCCTCGATGACCTTGATGATGCCCTGCTTGAGGGTCGGACCGCGCTCGCGCTTGGCGCCGCCGCTCTTCTTCTTGCCCTTGCGGGTCTTCTTCTCCGGGGCAACGGCCGTGTCCGCGGAGACGATGTTGGAGGCGTCCTCGGGGTTGGGGACCAGGAGCGCCGACCCGTCGAACAGCACGATGGTGTGCGGGACGCCGTCCTTCTCGGCCTCACCGAGGACGTCCACCGGGGTGCCGGCGGGGACGGTGACGGCGGACTTGCCGCTGCCGATGTTGATGGCGTGCGCCAGGCGCTGACCCTCGGAGAGGTCGAGCTCCTCGGCCCACTTGGCCAGCATCCCGGCCTCGAGCTCGTTGGCGTCGTGGGCGGTCAGCACCAGGCTGGGCGGCGGCGACAGGCGCAGGTCCCGTGCCTCCAGGCCGTAGGCGTAGCCGTCCTCGATGAGCTCCATGAGCTCCTTGTCGGGGCCGTCGTCGCCCTGCGGCGCCTGCTCGTCGGAGAAGGGGCGCCCGGCCAGGCCGCGGTGGTACCCCAGCGAGAAGCAGGTCTCCCGCGTGAGGAACTGGTCCCGGTCGAGGTTGTACTCGGCGAGCGACTCGTCGAGCGTGGAGTCGAGATCCTCACCCTCCTCGGCCTCGACGCCGAGGTAGGTGAGCATCATCAGCACGGTGGACTGGTGAAGCTGCATGTTGTCTGGTTCCTTTCTTTGGTAGACGATACCCATCCCTTGCTTACGTCTCAAGTATACCATGACCTATGGAGGCGGGCCACGCCACATGTCCTCGTTGTGTCGCGCCGTGTCGCGCGCACTGGCTGTCATGTCGTCACCGTTAGAACATGTCCTCGCCCTTTACCTCGGGCGGATTCTTCTCCATGTCGCGCAGCATCGACACAAATCCAGGCGTCCACGACATGGCAGTGTTGCGAGTATCTTCCTGTGTAAATGACGCCGCTCCGTTCTGCGCCATGTTGGCGATGAACACTCTGGACTCGCTACCGTCCAGCGCGAGCGCCATGCCGATGGAATTCGGCGTCACTCTGCGGATTGATAGTAGCGCGCGACACGTCTTAGCGACGTTCTTTTGCACGCTCATGACCGCCTTCAATACGGCGTTCTTGTCCAATCGCATGCGTCCAAGGTACTCGCTGAATCTGTCGTACCCGAGGTCTCCGTCGTACGCCATCTCGATGCTAGCCCTGGCGAATTGAACGTGACACGGGCGCACTACTACTGTATTAGGGTCGTCGCTTCTTACGCTGAACGTCCTCACTGCCATTGCAACTGCCACCCGGGCCACCTTGAGGTCCTGCTCCGATGGCTCCACGAGCGGCACCGACGGGTGATACTTGCTTACCATGTCTGATGCGGCACTCACGGCCTCGCGCTCGGCGTCTGTCTCCCACTCGATGTGCTCCGCTCTCCTCGACCACGCGAACTTGATCAGCGCCCGCCTCAGCTCGATGGGAACCGGGGGCGGCTGATCTCCCAGCTCGACGCTTGCGCGCTCCTTGTCCAGGCCGAGCTTCACTCCGACGGCGGCGTCGAATCGAGCCACGTCTTCAGGAGTGCCGATGAGATCCATGACGGCTTCCACCGGAGTCCCATACGACGAAAGCGTTCTAGCGATTCCTCTGGGGTTTCCCGCCATAATAAGTCGCGTGCGAGCAGGCGTCGATGCATTTCTGATCTTGGTGATCTCTGCGATTCCGGCGGATCGCATGCCTGACATTTTGGCGATGTCATTGATGGGAAGGCTCGACGTTTCATCGATCACTACCAATCCGCGGTCGTTAGTCGGGATGAGTCCCCAGGTGATGACCCACGACTTGTCTCCACGTCCGATCTGCTGTAGGCCGCCGACCAAGCCTGCGAACGTGGTGTTCGCCGGGTCGATGACCACCTTGCCTGCGCCGAAGTGCCTGGACAGGGCGCCAATCGTCTCAGACTTGCCGGTGCGTGTGTCTCCGATCACCAGCAGCGACATCCAGCCGCGATTGACGTACGAATCTCTGAACTTGAACGAAATGACGCTGTGGTACGCCAGGTCTATCATGCGCAGCAGCGCGTCACGCCCATAGATCTTGGTGACGTGTCTGGCGAGCGATCTCTCCTCTTGTGACAATACGCGCTCGATGGCCTCCGGCGTCCATTCCGCCGGCCGAAAAGCGTCGGCCATGCCAGACGCCGTCGTGGCATCCAGCACGAAGGAGTCGATGTCATCCTCCGCTGGCGTGGCCTCCGACGATAGTAGCGTCCATTCGTTGGTTATGACGTCTGGAACCACTCTGCCGGTGAACTCGTACAGCTGATTGGACCTGACGTGAATGGGGCGGCCGTCAGCCGGCGCCACGAACATCCCAGACCTGACTGTTGAGTCACCGCCATGCCTTTCCGACATTGGCGGTATGAGCTTGATGTGCTGGACCTGCCACATTCCGCCGTCGTTAAATTGGGCTCGGGGACACCTCGTCGGAATCCCACAAAGTCGCCGGAACTCGATGGGTTGCTGCTTGGCCGTCGTCACGCACATGACGCCAAGCTCTTGACTCTCTGGGTCGATGGCTATGCGCAACAGGCCGTTTGCTCGTTGCACCGGGCATCCGCGACACGATCGGTCTGGCTGCCAGTCCATCTGGCACGTCGCCTCGATCGTCTGTGGCACCAGCACGGGCACCGTGTGAGACCCAAGCACGTGGGCTTTGACCGCTACCGGTTCGTTGGGGACGCCGCCGCCGAGCTTCACTGGGATTGGAGGATCCTCGCCCTCTACCTCTACGTTGCCATCCCACATCGCCTTGGCGATCTTGCGAAACCAGATGCTCTTGCGCTTGTCCTTGAGCACCGCGTCGGTGAAGTCGTTCAACTCCATCGATGACAGCTGCATCTCTAGGTCGATGACCTGCTTGTCATGCGCTCGAAGGCGCTGGGCGATGGACGCCGCTCCGCGCCTTCCTGCCGCGTCTGCGTCGTAGCAGAGCACGACTTTCCTGGAGCCTATGACTGGCAGCACCTCGTCAGTCCACGTCCCCGCACCGCCTGTAATGAGCATGGCGGGGAACCCCATCTGCGCGGCGAGTATCCCGTCGGGTTCACCTTCGAACATCCAGATGGAGTCGTGCCCCTCGAGGCTCTCTACGCCGAATGGCAGCCACACCGTTGTGCGCTTGAGTCCGTCGGCATTGGCGTAGTGGTACGATTTTGCGCGCGCCCTCTTGAAGGGATCGTACAACCTGGCATTTACCAGATGTCCGCGTGGATCTCGGACGGGAATCCACATGTGACTCCCGTCCCACCCGATCTTCAGCGATTTAATCGTCTCTTCGGTCCAACCGCGGACGCGCTCTACGTCAGATACCACGCTTGGAGAATCGACCAAGAACCGATGGTATCGATCCACCAGGTCGTCGGACAGCGGTGGTATGTCAGACTTGCCGATGTTGCCGCGCGTGACGGTTGGGGACCGCGGATTGGACGCGAACTCGTAAATAGTTGGGCCATCGTCGTCTGAGCCGGCATTGCACCTAAAGCACCTGTATGCGCCGGTATTGATATTGACTCTAAGCGACGGACTACCACCGCCGCTGCTGCAAGCAGGGCAGGTGGTCGTCGCCCACCCCTGCTGATTGGCGCTCGATTCGTCAATACCCAACGCTACGACGGCGGCGCTGAGCTCCTGTGGGCTTGCCTTTCGAGCCATTCTTCAAGGCCCACCACGGCCCTGCCCCGCTGGAACTCGCTCCGTTGGGGCAGGGCCCGTCAGGTGGCGACTAGAACCCCTCTTCGGGAGCCGCCTCGTCGTCCTTGATCTTGTCCGCCGGGACGGTTGCGCCTTCCTCGTTCACCGGGGCCGCGTAGGAGTCCTCGCCGTTGCTGACGTCCGGCCGGTAGCTCTTGTCGCGGGCCAGGTCGTACAGGTCCGAGGCCTGCTTCAGGATGCCCTCCTGCGCGTAGCCGACGGTCTTGATCTGCGGGACGTAGAAGGTGCCCTTGTCGTTCTGCACCTGGTTGGCGCTCATCTCGTAGATCTTGGCCCACGCGGGCTCGGCCGCCGCGAGCTTGATCATGCCGGCGAGCTGTCGGCCGGCGGGCTCACCCGTGCGGGTGAAGCTGATGAACGCCGGCAGGAGCTCCGCGCTCAGCCCGCCGTACTCGGGGACCAGCACGAGCCCCAGGACGTCCTGGGACGACTGGCACTTGGGGGCGCGCTTGTCGTCGGGGACGCGCACCATCTCCCCCTCGACCTCCATCATCTTGGGGAGCCACGCGTTGGGCTTG
Organism: uncultured Myxococcales bacterium; assembly: GCA_964530995.1. GTDB lineage: Bacteria > Myxococcota_A > Polyangia > JAAYKL01 > JAAYKL01 > CAZHCG01. The sequence goes on along the minus strand of CAZHCG010000001.1, from coordinate 20,328 downwards.
CACATGAGCGGATCGCGGCTGGCGGCCAGGGCTGCGGCGCCGAGGCCGTACGCGCACGCGCGGCAGTTGTCGGTGGGCTCGCCGCCATCCCAGTCGATGTCGCGGATGTTGCCCTTCTTGTCGGTATCGATGACGATCTTGCATCCGGTCTTGCCCATGGGGTTGGTCGCGCGCAGGTCGCCGCCGGCCGCCTCGCACACCAGGCCGCCGCCCTCGTCGATGGGCGTCCACAGCCGCTGCGCCGGATAGATGCGCACCACCACGAACTTGAACGCGTCCGAGGGCGACAGGGTCACCGGTCGGTTGTGCGGGGCCATCCAGTAGCAGCCCTGCGACGCGCCATCGAGCCCATTCTGAACGGGCTTGCTCAGCGCCTGCAGGAGGTTGATGCGCGGGAGGATGACGCCGTGCGAGTCGACGTCCTCCGCGCCCTTGCCTGCGTCCTCTCGCTTGAACTGCGGGGCGGCCGCTGGCGCCATGAGGTCCCCGGCGTCTACCGGGGCCATCAGGTCCGTGTTTTCCTCGTCTGCCATCTCTTGGTTCTCCTTCGAACGGTGGGTTTCATCGTTACTATACCAAGGCCCTCGGCTTTCTGCCAGTGGCCGACTTCCGTCACGCCTCGCCTGGAACCGCCGTCCCGGGCGTGTGAATTCCCGTGAGTTCCACGTGGCCGGGGCCACTGTCGTGCGGCGTGAGCTCGGCGGCGTACCCCATCGCGTCCAGGCCGTCGACGAGCGCCTGGATCATGGGGGTCTCGTCCAAGCCTCCGATGGGCGGCGCCGCCACGTGTATGGAGTTGTCGTCGAAGATCACCACCTGGACGCAGTTCACCGCATCCTTCGGTACGTGCATCTGTGGCTGCCCGGCCTGGTACTCGTCTGCTTTGGTCCTGTCGCCCATCTCGTAGTGTCTCCTTCGTTGGTTTGGTGGGGGTACGGCAACCCCATGCTATAGTTCCATTATACCACCGAGAACCCCCGCGGGATACCCCCGGTGATCCGCAGGCAAAACATCGCTCACCGATGGCCAGCACGGTCCGCCAGCCACTGAAGCAATGCCGCTTCTACGTTGATCTCCCTTCGATGGGCCATGACGACCGCCTCGTCTGGCCCGCCCTCTACCGTCAGGTCGTAGTACAGGGCCGTATGTTCAAGGCCCTTGCGATGCACCCTGTCCTCCGATTGATTGCGCGCGATTGACCCGCCTGGCGACGAATAATACACGCTGGCCTTGACGTGCTGCCAATTCAGCCCCGCCCCCGCGACACCCGGGTGCGCCACAACGACCCGTAGCCTTCCGGCCTTCCACTCATCCTGTATTCTGTCGCGCTCTGAGTCGGCGGTCGGCCCGTGGATGAGTCCGACGCCCTTTCCTTCGGCGTCTTTGACCGACCTAACGTACAGCGCACGAACGGGCGCCGATTCCCCAGGGGGATAGCAAGCAGAGACCTTGCTGAACGCCTCGCGTGGTGGAGTCCCAGCCGCAACCAGAGCCGATCCCACAAGCTCTCGACTACCTCTTGCCCAAACAAGTATCGGCGCATCTGACCCGAGGTTCTCGCGTATCTCACCTAAGACCTCCTCGAGCAGCCTCAGCTTTCCGTCGTGCACCGGCTCGCCAGCGAGCCATCCCCCGCACAATTGGTACGTTCGAAGGTTCTCCACAAGGATGTTCTGCGGCACGATGACGGTGCCAGACTCGAGGACAGCGCGATCTTCTTCAACAAGATCATCCATGATTCGTTCAGCGGCGGCAGGGAGCCTGAACTGGCGCCGCATGAACACCTTCGGCGGCAGATCTAGGCAGTCCTCTTTCGCGCGCCTGGTGGTGAACGGTGCCATGGGCGCGAGTATCTCGTTCTTCAGCTTCACCTGGTCTACGCTGACCGGATACGCGCGATTGATGTTGAACGGAATCGTGCGCCCTTGGCGAGCGGCTTGATCCTGCCTTGGGTCGTTGAGGAACCCATAGCGCGCCTTGAAGGCGTTGAACGACCCTACCTTGGGGACGACGGATCCTAGCGGAGGCGGCACCACTCGCGTCAGAAGGTCAGGCCTGACGAGCTTGGCCATGCCCCAGAGCCTCATGGCGATTGGATTGCCAATAGGCGTGGCCGTCACGCTCGCCACCGACCGGCAGGCCGACGCGAGCGCTCGACAGGCGATTCCCTGCTGGGAGGATTGAAGAGCGGCACCTTGGCTCTCGTCGAAGACGGCAGCGATGCGCCTACCTCGGACGCAGCTCATCAGCTGGCCGCTCTCATCTACGCGATACCTTTTGCCGGTGGTGCGGCCGTCCATCAGCGCCCTGGCGCCGCCGTACGTCGTGCACATGACCCTGAACCGATGGCCCGGCGGCCTGGCGGATTCGGTGAAAGCCTCCCCTATGAGCGTGTGACGCGGCGGGCGACAGTCCCAGAAGTCGACCAGGCCCTCTGGCCACGCCGTAAATTCCAACGTTTCGCGCCAGTCTCGAGCGGTCATGGACGGCAGCACGAGCACCGCCTCATCAACCACCTCGGACCACCACAGCCGTTGAAGCCACCACGCTACAGTCGCGGTCTTCCCGGTCCCTAGGCCGTTCCAGACGTTGATTCGCGGGTGTGAAGAGAGCCTCTCGACATCTTCAGCCTGGTGGTCCATTGGCGCATATCGGCCAAGGACCAGCTGAGTCATGCCGCGTCGAGCCCCGCCTGGTAGCCGTCCTTCCACGCACGGTGCCGCGTCGGATGCGTGACGGGGTGTGGGTTCTTGCCGATGCCGTTAACCGCGGCCTTGTACCCCTCGCGCCACGCGAGCTCGCGATTCGGGGTGGCCATCACGTCGCCGCCGTTGCGGCTCTTCATCGACTTGTAGCGCTCGGGCGCCTCGGGAACCTCGCTCAGTCTCATCGAACTCTCCTCATCCACCGCCACATCGTGGTGGCGGAGACGTCTGCCAGCGCAGCGGCCTCCCTGACGCCGAGGCCCATGGCGATGAAGGCGCGTGCGAGGGCGTCCTGCGTGGAGCGCACCAGCGTCCCTCGCCGCGTGGCGATCGCGTAGAAGTTGAGCGCCTGTCGCAGCACGGTTGGAAGCACCACGCAGTCTCTCACGTCCACACCGTCGTACCCGGTGGCCCTCAGGAGCCTCTCCCGAGCCTCTCGGACGGTCCGCCCGTGCACGATGTGACCGGACCCGTACACGCGGCCAACCCACAGGCGTCGCGCCGCGTCCCTCTCGTATCTCGCCTCGATCTGACTCACTCGTCCCTCTCCAGCCAATACACAAAGAAGATGAGGAATCGTCCCTCATCTTCTCCGTCCTTCAGTATCACTACCTTCGTGTCCGAGACAACGAAGAGTAGAAATCCATTTCCGTCCGGCACGGGAGCTCGGACTATGTCACCAATGTCGAGCTCTTCATCGCTATGTGCCATCAATGACATAGAACAGCTTGCGGTGCAGCGTTGAGCTGTCCCACGACATACCGAGCTCGAGCCCATGTGCTGCGCAGAACGAGTTGTGTGCGGTGCTCGACTTTGGTCCCCAGTCTCCGTCGATCTTTCCTCCGTAGTAGCCGGCGTCCTTGAGGGCACGCTGCCGGTCTTGCACGATCTCCCAGTCGTAGCGGATGTGAGGCCACATCGATTTTCGAGTGCGCTCGATCCAGTTCTCGACGTCTTGTCCCGGGCAGGCCGCCTTGCCGAAGTGGTAGTGGCCGTACAGGGACGGTTTGTCGTTCCAGCCCGGGAAGATGCCGAGCCTCAGATGCTGGTTGAACAGCGTCTTGAGCGCGATCCACTGAGCAGCCGTGGGTTCGTCGATTTGGTCGCTGTTGTGCGGCCCTTTCATGTTGCCCGTCAGGCACACTGAGGAGAATTGGGCGTTCTCGTCGCCAGGGCGCTTGCTGGTGCCCGTGGCGTAGCTGGCCACGTCGAGGCCGTGCAGCACGGCGAGGGTGCCGTCGCCCCATATCATGAAGCGGTAGCCAATCGATGGGAAGCCTCGGTCGATGTGCCACGAGGCGTAGGACGCGACCGCCGTCGGGCCGTCCCATCGTGCGCGCTCCGCCGCGCCGTGATGCACGACGATGCCGGTCTGATCCTCGAGGGAGCACTTCGGGAACTTCTTGCCGTTGGGGTTCTCGGGGACCTGCCCGCGCATGTCGACGACATTGATGCCGGCGGCGCGCACGCTGTCGATGAGGCGCCTCATGATCAGGTCGGGATTCACGCGATCCTCCTCTTGGTGGACCTCGGCTTGATCGCGCGCACGGCTGATGCTCCGGGGGGCCTGCCGACCTGTGCCTGAGCCTCTCCCATGAGCACTTGGCGCGCCCTGACGGCGGCCTTGTCCGTCAACCCTCGCTTGAGGAGCTCCGCCGTGACGTCGTCGAACTGCGCGACGGAGGCGACACCACGTCCAGCGCCGCGAGCGCCGGCCTGTACGCCTCGTTGAGCGCGCAGGCGTTCTGCAGGAATGGACGTACGTGTACGGCGTCCTGACCACGGCGCATCCTTGTGATCGCGAGCCTCGCCTTGAACTCTGACGCCTTCCCCGTTGTTGTCTCCACCGCCGCGTTCACCAGGAGCTCGATCTCGTCGATCACGTCGGATGGAACGTCGCTCTGCACCGCGACCCGGTAGCTTCGACCCTGTTGATCCACCACCCTCTGGCCCGGCATCAGGCGCTTCGGCACCATCGACGTGTCCACCCCCCGGCCCCGATTGCGCCTCGACAGGCGCCGGCTTTGCTTGCCCATTTCTCGCAATCTCCTCGCATTCCGCGCAACGCGGACCCTTGTCTCCCTCGGCCAGTACGGTGGTGCACTGAGAGCACCGTCGCGGCGACTTGTCGCCGAGCTGTCGATTAGCTCTCGGCACGTTCGACCTTCTGCCTCTCCGCTTCTTCGACCAACGGCTCGGCGGCCTTGGCGAGCTTGCGCAGGTCCCACCCGTTCTTCTCGAGCTTCTTCTTGAGCTTGGCGACCTCGTCCACGTTGACGTACTTGGCGGTGAGGGTCGTGGCGACGACTTCCAGCGCTCCGGCCGTCAGAGAGACGCGGTGCTCTTTCGTCTTCGGCTCTGCCATGTAACTCGTCTCCTACCGGCGCCGGCGCTGAGACGCGGGCCAGTCGTCATCGTCTCCTAGGTCGGGGTATTCCTCTTCGACCTCGGGACACGGGTAGTGCTGGTGAATGCCCTCTTCCACGAGGTTGAGGGCGTTCTCGAGGTGCCGCTTGGCGTCCTCGAGCTCCTGCAGGTCATCGCCGTAGAACCCGGCGTCATCGAGATGCTGCTGCGCCTGGTCGAGCTCGACCTCGACCATCGGCCGCTCGTACGGCATGTGGCACCAGTCGGCCGTTGCGGTGGCCAACAGGCTGAAGGCCGCGGCCAGTACGACGGCTGCAGCCGCCACGTCCAGAATGCTTCGTCGCATCAGTGCATGTCCTCCGGGACCACGGCGGCGTCGCCCACCTCCGGCAGCTCTTCGCCCTCGATAAGAGCGCACACCTCCGCCTCCATCTCGTCCCAGGCCTCCTTGTCGATGACGATGCTGCCGTCGCCGAGGTCCTCAGGATACAGCCGTTGGATCGCAGCGAACGCCTGGGCGAACCTTGCGAGCCTGCTGACGAGTTTCTCCGTCTCCAGTTCGGAGCGCTTGTCGGAGAGGCGCTCGATCCACAGAGCGAGCCCGGCCATCAAGCCGAACCCTATCAACAGGTATCCGACCCAATGGCCGGGGTACATCAAAAGCGCGACTCCCAACAGAAGAGAGATCGCGCCCTGAATGCCAGGACCGAGGGCGATCACGCGCACAGCAGCGCCTCTCCCACGGCGTGGGACTCCTCGTCAGGCAGCTCGCGCTGCAGAGACGCCACCGAGACCCACTCGTACCCATCCGGAGGGTCACCGGTGGACGCCACGACGATCTTCAGGTTCGGGTGTCCGACGAGCTCCAGCACGCGAATCATCGCCATGTGATCGAGGACCTCTTCCCCCGGCAGACCGCCGCCCGGGGCGGAGAGCGCCCGCCCGGACCTGATCACCAGGAACTTGGTCGTCATGAGACCTCCAATCTACACCCTATATAGTACAGCGCGAGGGTGTAAACGGTGAAGACAGCGACATTCGCGGCGTGTCGCGGCTACTCGCGGATCGCCTTCCACACCTCCTTGGCGATGCACGCGACGGCCACACCGCCGAGTATCACCACAGACGCCGTCATGGCGAGGTCCACCGTCGTCCAGGACACGAGGTCCCAGTCGATTCGATTAGCGTCGGGACCATTCGATTGGCCCGAGGCGCCGCTTTTGCCGTACGGTGTACCTGTCGCAGCCGGCTCGTCCGGGACCCGGGATCGGTGGCTCGGGTCGGCAGCCGGCCGTCCTGCTCTCTGCCCATCTCTGCGGGACGGTCGGCCGCCCTGGGCGGCGCTCACTGCCCACGCTCGGCGATGAGAGCCCTCGCCCGCTCGCCCGCCGGGCCGTCCAGCTTGGCCCACTGCTCGAGTCGCTCGCTCGTCAGCCCGACCACCTCGTGGATGACGAACTTGGTGATGCCGCCCGCGTACCAGCTCGCGTACAGGCGCTCGACGGACGTGCTGTAGGCCGGGAACACCGACGTGTCCGAGAGGTAGTTGCAGGCCTCGATCTCGTCCAAGTCGAGCTCCACCGGGTGGACGTCGGCGTACGCCCTCGGCCCCAGTTCCTCGGAGCGCGTGCCATTGCTGCCGCTGAAGCTCGCGCGCTCAAGCTCCGGGTGGTCGGCCATGAACTCCTTTATGCGGATCTTGATCGCCATCAGGTCCACGCTCAGACGCTCGTTGTACTCTTCGCTCATGTGGTCAGTCCTCCTTGTTCGTATCCACCATGTGGTCGATGATCCTCGTGCGGATGACCTCGCGCCATCCGTGCATGTCCTCACCGAGGCCGTCCTCGCGCGGCGTCTTGAGCAGCGCCTTGAGGTCGCAGTGGCCGTGGAGGCGCTCGATTCCGAGGACTGCCGCGTTGAACGCGTCGATGAAGTCCCACTTCTGCTCGTCGGTGCCTCCGTAGCCCCTGTACCCGCACCGGCCCAGCTCATCGAAGATGTGGTCGCCGGCGAGGTCGCACAGCCAGTCGTTCTGGTTGAAGAGCTCGTCGGCGCGGCACTCGTTGGCGAGGTAGTCGGCCTCTCTGCCCTCCATGAACGCCTCGCCGGACGCGCTTTCCGCGGCGGCGGTCTGCAGCCAGCGGTAGGTCTCGTCGGCGACCCTGCGGCCGTCGCGGATGGCGTGGCAGACGTCCTCCAGCGGCACGTCGATCTGGGTGATCTCCAGCTCGTAGAGCCCGGCCTGCGCGAGGGCGAGCTCCAAGGCGGCGATCTCACCGTCGTTTAACGGGTTCGTGGGCCTCCGGTGGCGAACGCACAGCGTCCACTCGCCGGGAAGTCCGTTGTCGTAAATCTTGACCTCGGTCATGATGCCTCCTCGATGTATTTTGTCGTGTGCCAGCAGTGCCCGTGGTATGTGAACCCGGGGCAGTCGCACATGACCTGCCCGTCGACGAGCTGCACCTTGTAGACGCGTGGCCCGCTGGAGGACCTGTACCTGCCCAGAACCTTAGGTCTCGACGGGCGGCCACGCCGCCCAACGGGCGGTATGTACGGAAGCCCGAGGTGGATGAATATCGCGCCCTCGGTCTGACCGGCGACCATCTCTCCGGTGTCGCGGTCGTACAGGCCGTAACGGTTCAACTTGTAGCCCTTCCGCTTGGCCAGCGATCGCATCCAGACGTTGAACTCGCCCGAGCCAGTCGCGAACAGGAGCCCGGCGCCCTCGCTCTCCATCGGGACGACGAAGACGTTGAACCGCACTCCCATGAAGTCATACCACTTGGTCACCGTGCCTGCGTTGGCCGGCGCCGCGGTGGGAGGTGCGATCGCGGCCGCTGGATCGTCCGTGACGCAGAGCAGGTCCACATCGCCAACCTCATCGAGCTGACGTCTGATGGACCCGCACTTGTACCACCGAGTCTCAGGCGACCTGATGTCCTGGATGAAGGCGTCGGCCACAGCCACGGCCGCCTCCCTCTCAATCTTTCGGCCCTTACTCACGATGGACCTCCCTTCCCACACATATAACATAGGCACCGAAGGCCCACTTGGGAACTGCCGCTTTCACCGTGACGATGAAATCAGGCCTCTGACGGATGACCCTTCGGAGGCTTGAGCCCAGCCCGCACGGCGACCTTGTACGCCTTGCCCTCACCCTTCAGCCACTTGGCAGCTTGCGAGGCGTTCGGTGTCAGGCCAGCGGAGAAGCAGCAGGCCTTGAAGGCATCATCGAACTCGACGGTCTGCGCCGCGGTCAAGACGTCGGGCTTGACACGTTCCAGCTCGGCCTCGAGCCATTTGACCTTCCACCCGGGCTTCGCCTTGGTGGCAGGGTCGAGGATCTTGATCTTGCGGATCAGCTCCTTGCGGATCGTGCCCTTCCCGGGCGGGTACTGCCGGATCGGCTTGTCGGGGTTGCGGATCTTACGCTTCTTTCGACTCATCGGATCTCCCTTCCTTACGCCAGCACGAAGGCCGCGCGCTTGACCAGCTCGTCCTTGACCTCGTCGACGGGCACGTTCTCCTGGAAGCAGCTGTTGGCATCGCACATGCTGCGCTTCTTGACCGTGAGCTCCTTCGCGCGCTTGCTGATGAAGCCCACGCCGACGCGCGCCGTCTCGAGCCATCCGCCGTCCGGCCCCCACACGTAGAACGCGCAGTTGGACTGCCCGTGGTAGCTCTGGTCGATGTGGATGTCGACCTTGACCCGGTAGCCCATCATGGTGCCGTACTCGACCAGCTTGTCGTTCTGACTCCCCTCGCCGGAGCGCTCGCTGAACGCCACCGTGAGGTCGCCCATCGGCGGCCAGTCGCAGGTGAGGTTGACGAAATTCTCGTCGTAGTCCCAGTCACGAACCGGGTAGAGCTTGCCGTCCGGACCGATCACAGTGAGCGGCAGGTCGGCGGGGCTGACGCCCAACTCCTGATACGTCGTGTCCTGCAGCCACCCGAGGGTTCCCCTCTCACAGTCAGTCGCCTTCATTTCGCCTTTCCCTTCTTTCACGGCTCTCGCGCGCACAATCGCGGCAAAGCCCGTTCTTGTCGCCACACTTCCAGCACAGCGTTCGACCACACGAATTACAGTGCTTTCCCCAGGTGATGATCGCGGCGGGCGGATGCCGGTAGCACACGCAGCAGCGATCCTCTTCGGCGTAGACGGACAGCCCGTCGTCATCATCGTAGAGGCTCATGACACCGCCCTCAGCTTCGTGACGCGCATGATCTTGAACGGATCGCGCGGGAGCTGGGCCGCCATGAGCTCGAACACCATCTTGTCCACCTGGCGCTCGATGAGCATCGGCGGGAACAGCCAGTCGAGCTCCACGCCCCAGTACGCGGCCGTCTCCACGGCGGCCTTGCGCCAATCGCCGCTCTTCTTGTGCGGCAGAACCTTGCAGTTCTCCAGCGCCGCGTAGGACGCGACCGAGACGCTGATCTGCGTGCAGAAGTCCTTCTGCGTCATCTCGCGCCCAGGCATCAGCCGGAGGTTCAGCATTCGGCAGTTCCGGTAGTTCACCGTGACCTGCACCTGCGGGGATCTGTTGAATTCGTTCACGTTGGCTCCCTTCGCTGGAGTGAGGACTCGACCGATCGCTCTCCCGCCCAGAAGGGAGAAAAGGGGCAGGAGGGGTCGAGCCCTCACTCCAGCGGCCGACCCGCCGCACGGCACGACGGGTCGGCAGCAGGGTCGGACACTCTCGATAGAGTGCCCGTGCCGCCTAGGCGGCCAGCGCGGCCAGGCACCGCTTGCGCAGCGCGTTGACCTTGCCCGTGGCCTTGACCCCGAGCTCCTTGGCGGCCGCGATCAGGTCGTCGCGCTCCGTCATGGCCTCGATGGCCTCGGCGGTCAGGGCCGCGGTCTCCTCGGTCACCGTCTCGACGGCGTCCGTGGTCTTGGCCTCGGCGGGCTTGGCCGCGGCCTTGCGCCGCATGTGGGGGATGGGCGTCAGGTCCTCGCGGAGGCCCTTCAGCTTCCCGCTGCGCGCGAGGCTGATGTAGTGCGGCCCGTGCCGCTTGCCGACCTTGGCGCCCGGGAAGGCCGCGGCCAGCACCCGGGTGACCTCGTCGGCGTCGAGGGGGAGCCCCTCGCCGTGCGTGTGGTTGACGATCAGCACGACCAGGTCGCCCTGGCTGCGCACGCCCGACGCGGTGATGAGCACCTTGCAGCGCTCGGGGAGCGTCCCGGACACCGGCAGGTTCATCGCCTGCAGCGCCTGGTCCACGACCTCGTCGGTGACCATCGTGGCCAGCGCCACGCTGGCCTGGTCCAGATCCAGCTTGTTCGACATTGTATGCCTCCCATCTCGTGGGCGGTCCGTCCGCCCGTGTTCTGAGGGCCGGGGCTCATCCCCTACCCTCATGTATATAATAACCACCGAATGGCACGTGTGCCACGTCGTTTTCATCGTCCCGACGTAATCAGTACCCCCACCCGCCTTCGGCTCGATCCGCGCAGCGGTCGCACTGGTACCCGCGCTGCACGTCGATCCGCGTCAGGACGTTCTTCGCGCCGCAAGTCGGGCACGGGTAGGTTCGCGGGTTGTCCTTGGTGGCCGCGCGCAGCGCGGAGTTCCCGCCGGGGTCGGCGAAGCCCACGCCGTCGATGAGGTCATCGTCGTACCCCCAGTACTTGTCATCATCGTCATCTGAGTAGCCGAGGCACTCGTGGAACGGGCACTCGTCCGTGTAGTGACACGAGTCGAAGTGCAGCTCACAGTCGTATCCAAAGTCGAAGTCCGGTGGCGCTTTCATCGGAAGTCTCCAGTGACCCACTCGAGGAACGACTCTCCGTAGTAGTCGATGGGGTCGACGATGTATCGCATGCAGTGGGAGAGCAGCGGGTTGGTGACGAGCATGCCCTCGTGAGTGAATGCCGCCTCGTGGGGGACGTAGTAGCCCTCGCCGATGAGCTTGTCGTTGCTCTGGGCGATCGCCTCGACCAGCTTCCAGCTGATTCCCTCGCCGGCCAGCCTCTTGCGGATCATCTGGCGGGCGTACTCGGCCTGACGTCCCGGCAAGTTGATCGCCAGGCATCCGTCGGGCACCGGAGGACGGTCGACCGTGATCTGGGCGATGCGCTTGGTGACGGTGCGCGTCCACTCGGCGACTTCGGCCGTCGGCGGCTCGTGCCTAGCCGCGAAGAAGCCCACGTAGTGCGCCTCCAGCAGGAGTCCGCCGTGGAGCTCCACCGTGATCAGCGTGGGCTCTCCGCTCATGGGGTCGCGCTCGTCCACGCGAATCACCACGCCTCGTGCTCCGACGTACTCGTCGAGGCCGAGCGGCACATCCTCGGGCGGCCCGAGGTGGCGCTCGACGAAGACCTGGCAGCCGGGCTCGAACTGATCGACGCCATGCGGCGGGTCCGTCACCAGCTCGACGGCCATGTCGCTCAGGCGGACGCCGGACACGATGCCGCGCCCGTCAGTCACCACCGCGACCCCTCCGTCGGGAGCCTCTCGCAGGTCAGCGATTAGGCCGTTGACCGTCGTCATCAGTCCCCCTCGCTGGAGAACTGCCGCTTGACGTAGTCGTAGGCGTACCAGGCCACGCCGCCGATGACCATGAAGCAGTCGACCATGCTCGGCATGGGCTTCTCCTCATTCATCTTGTTGCGGATGGTCTCCATCTGGTCCAGGGTGTCGAAGATCTCGTCCAACATGATGCGTCCTCTCTCGCCTCAGTTGAGGCGCTTGGTGATCAGGTCCTCCGCGCAGTCCGGGCCGAGCGACTTCGCGATGGCATCGGTGATATCGATCGCGCACCAGACCTTGACCTCGGGATTGCCGCCGGCCGGCCCGGGTCCGTCGATGAGGACCTGGTGCGTGCTGTGGCCGCACGCGTTCTCGATCGCCTGCACGAGCTCGCCGAGCCCGTCCCACGCGCAGTCGAACTCCCAGTAGAAGCTGTACTTACGACTCATCTCGATTCTCCCTTCGCATGGGGATCTTGTCCCATGATATAAACTTAGCCATCGAGGGGGCACCTGGGAACCATCATTTTCATCGTGCCGATGGATTTGACTATCAATCAGGTGTCGATCTCCATCGTGTCATCGGCCTCGAACACCATGGCGATGACGCCCCCATCGTCGACGCTGTTGACCGCCAGGGCGTTCACGATGCGGTACGCCTCGTTCTCCGCGTCAGAACTGCTCAGAGCGACGACCTCGGCGTGGCCGCTGAGGCCGATCGATCGGAGGTACTTCAGTCGGTTGATGAGGTCGTTGACGGTCATGACTCGTCCTCCTCGAGCACCGGCCGCACCCACAGGCGGTTGGCGGTGCTGGGGTAGTACGCCAGCACAGCGTTTTTGTCCCACTCGCTGGTGCCCTCGCCGCGCCACGCGTTCACCTCGACGGCAACGAGGAAGTAGACGCAGTCGTCGCCGGCTTCGTTCCTGACGAGGACCTCCTCGTCGCCGTTGCAGCCACGAAGCAGCTCCGCAACCAGTTCTTTGACCTTCATCTGGCCACCTCCGTCCTGTACCAGCCCTCACGGATGACCCCGTCGGCGTCGTAGCACAGCTCGTGGACCGTGTGCGTGACGCCCAGCGACCTGGACACTGGGCCGACCTCTTCGTCGTCCCTGACGATCACCAGCGGGCCGTCGCCGGCGAGGATCACCCGCTCACCGTGGACGTTGACCGCCGATACCCTGCCGCGCGGAGCCTCCTTGACCTCAACGACGGTTCCGGTCCACTCCCGAACCTTGGTGTGTCCGTAGACCGTCCCGTGCACCCTGTCTCCGACCTTGAGTTCATTCAACATTGATCCGTTCTCCCTTCGCATGGGCCTCTTACCCATGTTATAAAGATAGTCACCGAAGGCCTTACGGGGAACCATCGGTTTCATCGTCCCGATAAACTTGACCCTTCGTGGGGTACTCGCTGATGAAGCTGAGCATCTCGATGTTGAAGTTCTCCAGCCAGTCCGTTCAAGCCTCGTTCAACGTTCGGATGGCCGACGCCTTGCGGTCGGGGGTCATCGGGTCGTACTTGTAGCGCATCTCAGCCTCCGGCCATGTAGATCGCCTGCTCCTCGTCGGCCTCCTCGAGCCCGTAGCCCTTCGCGATCTCTTCGGCGAACTTTTCCGCCTCATGGTAGGTCTTCGGGGCGTTGCCGATCGGCACCCACCCCATGTTCGTGTGCAGATGCACCATCGGCTGCGCGTCGTCTCGGACCTGCACGCAGGTTGATGAGCAGCCGTCCGGGTTGCTCCAGAAGCGAGTTCTCATTCCGTGCCCTCCTCTTCAGGGGCGTTGAACCCCACCCATCGATCGACTGCCTTTTCACAAGACTCGTTGAAGTCCATCGACGCGCAGGGCGGAAAACAACCAGTGGTTATTTCAGGGAAGTGCTTGACGACCTCTGCCCAGAAGGCCAATTGGGCCTCTTCGGCAGCCTTTTTGATTCGTTCGTCAGTCATCAGGGCATCTCCTCGTCGTCAGGGAGCGTGTTGTATATCTTCAGCCCGCATTGGCCGCGGTCATCGTAGAAGATCACGACGACGGGCCAGGAGTTGTTGCCATCGACCTTCCAGTCGCTTTCGACGTTGGGATCGAGGTAGGCCATCGTCTCGCCGCCGCACATTGACGACTCGGACATGATCAGGACGTCGGCGTTCTGGTCGCACTTGCTCAGTTGGGTGATCAGGTCGGCGACCTTCATCGGATTACCTCCGCGTCGATGGTGAAGTCTGCTCCGTTGATGTCCAGTTCGGTGGTTCCGTCCTGGTGTTGGATGAGAATCGCGACCTTCTTCTTTCCGTCGGCCAAATCGTTGAAGTCCGACGGCTCGACCAGGCCTTCCCCGTGGTCGTCGACGCGCCCGCCCTCGACCTTGGTCACGATGATGACTGTCGAGGTAACCTGCTCGCCGAAATAGGGAATCTCGCGTCCCGGCGTGCTGATCATTGCTTCGATGAAGCGCTCGTGAAACGCCTCCTCGATGGCGTCGTAGACGCTGAGCTTGATGCGCATCAGTCCTACTCGATGGTGCAGTCGGTGACGCTGTCGCCGCACGACAGGACCAGGTTGGGCTTGGTGTCATTCAGGTAGATGACGTCCACGAACGGCGTCTCGCCGGTCACGATGTCACAGACCGTGTCGTGCATGGGGCCGTAGTCGTGGGCGTGGCAGTCGAACGCCGCCCCCCAGACGCACTTGATGCCATACCGCGTGGCCTTCGTGACGCCATCGAAGAGCCACTGCATGACCTCGTTGGTGTAGTCCTCGGTGACGTCCTCGGCCATGCCGAGCTCGACATCGACCCGGCACCCGCTCTCGTCGTCGCGCATGATGAGTCGCATGTCACTTCTCCATCAGGCAATCGCCGTGAGTGTTATACGCGTCGAAGGCCCACTCGCAGACGCTGCGAGCCTCACAGTCATCGCAGGTGAACTCGCGAGCGCGGTCGTCACGGGTGATCTCTGTGATGTAAGCGACCGACTGAGCCCGCATCTTGGCCAGCTCCTCATCGGTCCAGGGGTCGGTGTTCAGGTTGCGCTCGTCCATCGCGCTCACCCGACCTGAATCAGCAGGCCGCAGCGGCCGCAGACCCAGCCGTGGCCGAGAGGGCCGTCCCAGGTGACGTACTCGGCGTAGTCGTTGCAGTTGTGCCCGTTCTCGGTCTCGGCGCCGCACGAGGCGCAGCGCGCCTGAGTGCCGTCCCCGATCAGGTAGGGGTGGGAGTTCTCGCAGCACTTTCCGGTCTTGGTCTTGTTCTCGTTCGGCATCTCGATCTCCTTTCGTTCATGCCTCGGGTGGGCCATCCACCCATATATTAAACATAAACACCGAATGGACCACGGGGAACCAGCGGTTTTATCGTGGCGACATAATTAGGATTACGCCGTTGTCAGCCCTTCTTCGGCCCGATGGTTTGATACCGCTGGTTGAAGAAGACGTAGCGCCTCACTTCGCCCTTGATGGCATCCCGATGTATCGGGAGAACCTCGCACGGCATCTTGTTGGACGGAGGCTCCTCGAGGGCCATCACGAGGTCTTCCGGCCTCTCATCGGCGCAGTCCCCACATTGATCGATGTACCCGAGCCGATGGTACACGTGGTTGGGGTCGAACTCGTTGCCGCAGAACCGGCACACGGTCAAACTGCCGTTTGATCGGTTCATTCGCCCAGCTCCTGCTTCACATTGCGCTCGGCGTCGCAGAGGGCGGCCCAGGCGCGGCCGTTGTCCTGAGCGTCCACCGACCGCAGCAGCTGTTCCACGCTGTGCATGACCTGCATCAGCCCCATCCTCAGGATGTTGTGGATGTCGTCGGGGTCAGAGCCGAGCTTGCCCGACTTCGCGGCGAGGCTGACGCCGACCATGACGCGCCGCATCAGGCCGGGCACGAGGTGGTCCGAGATGAACTCGTTCAGGGGCACGGCGTAGGCGAAGTCGTCCGGGAACGCCCCGCGGACGTAGCCGTCCTGAATCGAGGCGACGTGGGTCGCTCCGATCTCCCTCGCCTTGGCGACCAGGAACAGGCCGGGGTTGAACGCAGCGGGGTCTGCGTCGATGCGGCCATCGTCCAGACGATTGCCGGTCGCCATGTCGTACACTTCGTAGTGCAGCGGGCCGTAGTCAATCTCGAGCAACTTCATTATTAACACTCCCTTCATGTATATAACATAGTCACCGAAGGGCCTACGGGGTATCATCTATTATATCAAGACGATGAAGTTGGGGGAATCCGGGCATTCGGCTGAATGCCCGCTTGACTTCAACCTCAATCGCGCGGGATCAGGTCCTCGATGTGCGGCACGGCCAGCTCGTAGACGTCGTAGACCTCCTGATGCTCCTCGCTCTCGGAGCCGCCGCAGGACTCGGCCGTGACCTGGGCCTTGCCGAACAGCTCCGCCGCGATGCGGGCCCACTGGAGCGCGTCGTGCACGTTCTTCGCTTCCATCGTGATGTGGAGCGCCTCGACCACGAGCTCGTGCATCCTCGACGCCTTCGGCCAGTGGCTCGGGCCCGCGCCGAGGTTCGGCACGCTGACCCTGTCCAGCAGGCTGTGGGCGCATCGGGCGTTGGTCACGACGCGCTCGAAGGGTCGCCGCGTCACTGCGCTCGTTCTCGTAGACCGCCAGCTCCTGCAGCCGGTCGCTGGAGCCCCTGAGCGGGAACTCGACGCGGTCTGTCTGCATTTGCTGCAGGTGCCAAATCGCCAGGGTGTCCCTGGCCTGCTCCACGGATCGGTTGGCGACCTCGATGAGGTCCGGGATGGGTCTGGTCATCTTGATTCACTCCTCCCTGTTCGCGTTGAACCGCCCCTGGAAGCGGCTGGTCACCGTCTCGTCACCATCGAGGTCCAGGCCGTACGCGACCCACTTCTCGCAGGTGACCTCGCCGCGGTCCCAGCGCAGATGCAGGTCCAGCTTGTAGTCGGCGCCAGCGTGGCCTTCCTCGCACTCGTTGGTCAGGTCGTGGTAGACGTGGACCACGACGCACGCGGTCCTGTACTGGTCTTCGCGATTGAACCTGATCAGGTCGACGCAGTAGGCGCCACCCTCCCAGCCGAATCGCTCGACGGTCACGGCCTCCACGATCTCCAACAGGGCCGTCTCCAGCACCAGGTCGCTGGCGCTCGGGAACGGCATCGGCTTCCACTCACTCGTCATTCGGGTCTCCCTTCGTTCGCATTTCTGGTTTATACCCTAATCCCATATTATAAAGATAGTCACCGAAGGGGCACTTGGGAACCATCTATTATGTCGCCCAGGATCTCACCGCCAGATTGACGCAATCGCGTCAGTCAGCCGGGGAGTTCCCGTTGAACGCCCACAACAGACGGACCGCGGCGACCCGGCAGGGTCACCGTAAGAAACCTGAGACCGCAACACGCTATAGCGGCGCACCACGCACAACGGCCCGCAACGGGCGGAGCCCAAACCACGACGAGTGGGGTCATGAAATCAGCCCCAGTACGCGCACGTAGGCGCCCCATTAGGAGGCATTGAACCGCCCTCTATGTCAGACCTATCAGATACAAATAGACAATAGACCTACGATCATAGACCTATATATAGACCTATTGACCTATGGTAACCGAGCTTGTTTCAACCCTCTTATATGCCGTCCTTACGCGCGCGGGCGCGGACGTTTACGAACTAGCGGGAGTGGACCGCATGACCTCTATTCGTGTACGATAGAGGTCATGAGCAAGGCGACCAGAACAGCGGCCGTACCACCGACGCTTCCCGACGAGCGGGAGCAGCTCATAAGAAAGCTCGAAAATCCCGAGGCGACGATGCAGGACCTCCTCGAGGTCTTTCCGGACCCTCGTGACGCATTCATATGCTGCCCAAACCGAATCACCTTAAGACGACTTGGGAACCTCTACGGCCACTCTCTCGAAGAGAGCGACCAGATCGAACTTCACTCCGAGCTGCGCCGGCGCTGCCGACAGGAGCGGTGGCTGGAGCAGAGGGCAGTGTTCCAGGCTCGGCGCGCGGCGGCCCGTCGCGACGCGATCATCGAGTCTGAGGCGCAGGTCTGGGCGGTTCTCGGCCTGGACTTCCACACGGAGCGCATCAGGTCGATGTGGCAACGGTGGGAGGACCTGTCCGAGTACGTGGACACGCAACTGGCCCACTGCTCCGCCGGCAACACGCCGTTCACGCCCGCGCTGAAGGACGCCTGCAAGGAGCTCCGAGACCTCGAAGACAAGCTCGAGGAGCTCATGCCGAAGCTCGGCGTGCCCGAGGCGGCCCAGCGGGCCTGGACCGAGAGGGCCGGGTCTCGAGAGGCGATGATCAACGAGGCGGAGCGCAAGCTGGCCTCTGTCGCGGGGGGCGACCGCGGCGCGCAGGTGTTCGAGCTGCTCGAAGGCGGGCTCGAGGACTCTCAGGACGCCGCCGACGAGCAGTAAACCGCTTTACGACAGTTTGCGAAATGATAGTCTGGACGACGGACGGGGTCCGGGCTATTAGGTCTATGACTATGCGGCGGATCGCGTCCCGTACGAACGCGATTCGTAACAAGCAGAAACTTCTATCTACGCGCCCCCGCGTCGACCCATTTTTCGCTCAAAGCGGCCCACGTTTCGACTCTGCGCGCCATCCGCTGCGCCCTGACGGCCGCCAGCGCCCCGCGACGAAGGCCGCCGAGGTCCGTCTGATCGGCGAGCAGGCCTCGTGTGTGCACGCAGGGGCCCGTCGTGTGTACACGCGCCCCCTCATCGATTTTTACGGGCACAACGATACGCGGATAATCCATCCTCGATAATCGATTATCGCCCCGCTCGGCGCCTCTCGGCGTTGATGCCGGTCAGGACGAGGCAGATCTCGTCGCCTCGATGCGGCCCCAGAGCTTCGACGTCATCCGGGTGTCCGATCCCGGGCCACTCCGCCACGCAAACGTCATTTCTGTCAGCTGCTCGCTCATCAGTTCTCCCTTCCGGTCAAATCAGAATTTGACCGCGACGACGCGGCAGCGTCACCGATCTCCGTGACCTTCAGCCAGGTCCCGTTCGGGTCACCGGTCGCCGTCCACGACACCCAGTCGAGGAGTCGCCAGGTGAGCCTCATTTTCACTCCGGTCAGGACGAAGATCCCCTCCTTCGGGGACCACCGAACTCGCTCCGCGATGACATACGGCTCATCGGTGCGCTTCCCGAAGCGCACCGAGTCAGGGTAGACCAGCACCGCTCGGTTGAAGCGAACCAGCCTGCCCTTCGCCTTGGTCTTCGACTCGACCTTGCCCTGGACGCGCACGATCGCCGCCATTCGGCAGAGATCGAGGAACCCCTCGAAGGTCAGCTCGTTGTCCACCTCGCCGTCAGCGTAGACATGTCGTCTGTTCTCGCTCATTCGTAGGTCCTCCAGACGACGACCTCGTACTGGCCCCCCATCCCGAGGTCGTTCCAGGCGACGCCCGGGTAGACGCTGTCTCGCAGGTAGGCCGTGTCGCTGGCGCCGTTGGGCCAGACCGTGCTGACGACCGCTCCGTAGACGTGCGACGCGAACTCGCCGCCCAGGCCGACCTCGGTCACGGTGCCCGACTGGTGTACGAATTCGCCGACCTTCAGTTCCTTGACGCTCGTGATCCTGTTCATCATCGTTTAGTCCTCCAGGGTTGTCTCGATGAAGATCCGTACCGTGACGTAGGCGGCGAATACGAGCATCATGCCGACCCCGATCATCGATAGAATCGTGTGTGCACGCGATATCAGGTCCTTCATCGCGTCAGTCTCCGCTCTCGACCCACTGGTCGCACATCGGGCAGACGCCGTCGGCGACGGCGGGGTGGCCGCAGTGGTTGCAGTTCGTGGACGCGTCCAGGTAGACGATCAGTTCGGTGATCGCGTCGTCGACGCGCGACAGCGCCACGGCCGCGGCCCCGTATTCGGCGGTGTGCACTTGGGCGCGCTTCGGATCGGAGTTCGCCAGATCCTCGTAGTGCTTCCGGATCAGCTCCGCTGCGTGTTCGGCGTACCATCGCGCCCGGGCGATAGCGTCCGTGTCGACCTTGTTCGCCATCTCGTTCTCCCTTCGTTCGTGGGGGGGTTATATCCCCCGGGGGTTTATATAATAAATATAATCATTCCGATACCTGCGGGGAACCATCAGTTTCATCGCCACGATGTTATAGATGTCCCGCTGATCGAGCGGTCGCCGAGGCGTCGTGTGTGCACGCGACTGTTCCGGCGAGCCGTCGACGGTCAGGTCTCGGCCGCAGTACGAGCACGACACGGAGTCGCGCTCCAGTTCGGTGATCGAACCGCACTCGCTGCAGTGCACGATCACAGTGCCTCCAGCAGGACGTGGTCGTCGTCGATCGTCACGTCTATCAGGTGGTCCTTCGCCTCTGTGACGAAGCGCTTGAGCTGCCGATCGGTCCCGGCCCAGCGCACCAGGTAGATGCTGCCCCCGTCGTCGACGTCGGTGTCGATGACCTCCATCTTCGGGTTCGCACCGACCGACAAGAATCGGACGACGTTGATCAAGAACTGTCGGTTCGCCGCCATCGGCTCAGCCCTTGACCCAGTCGAGGTGCCGCTCGACGTCGTCCAGGGTCACCTCGACGATCTCCCCGCCCGATCCCGGCGGGTCGTAGCTGTAGTAGGGCAGGGTCTCATCCGACTCCGTCGTATTCGAGACGAAGCCGTCGTACCGGCACTGGTCGTTGTCGCCGACGATGTCGACCTGAGCGCAGCACAGCTGCTTGCCGACGAGGTCAGGTCGCTTCTGGCACTCGGCGACCTCGACCAGGTGCCAGGCGCCCCCGGCCGCCCAGCCATCGACCAGGCCGACG